>NC_019695.1:902256-1203008 GCF_000317125.1 Chroococcidiopsis thermalis PCC 7203 | reverse complement strand
AAGTCAAATCGCAATCGAAATCTAATGCTTCGCTAATCGCGTCAAATAACTGAGTGTAATGCGATTCCCAGTCTTCCATATCCATAATGGGTGCAATGACTAACCCCACAGGATAACCGCCACCACCTTGCGATCGCGGTAATGCTAGCTTTCTTAACGCCTGCAATCTCGCGCCTACAGAAGCCGTACCACCTTCAAATCGTCCTGATATAGGTGCGGCGTTAACGCTGACGCGACAGCGCGTATGACCGTTGTGAGGCAGCTCTAATAGGCTATCTACGTTATCAAATTTCGATACCCAACGCAGATATCCATCTTGGCGCGTCCCAAAGTGGCGAATGCACTCAGCCAAACTACCCGTAAGATGCTCTATTCCTAAAGGATCGGTGTAGCAACTCACCTCAAAACTAGTCGCTTTACCTGGCTGTTCGTAGGATGCAGTATTGGCTAAAATCTGCGGTAAATTGGCAAAAACGCGAATGACTGGTGGACCTTGCAAGCTTCCAGCTAAATAGCAATATTGACAATGTGCCGGACAGCCTTCAGCCAGATGAAACTGCCAGTCAGCCGAGGGAGGAATAGGACTGAGTTTCAAAGCACTTGGTGGTGCGGTGACAACAGCGAGGGTGCGCTTGGCAATATCATAGGTTTCGCGATCGCTCTCTCCCCTTAAACCTGTCAAACGGTTGCGCGGTAACTCTTCTACTGGTAGGTTAAGCGCCTGTACCCGTGCTAAAATCTGCTGAGCGTACGGTTCCGCTAAAGCTGCGGGAGTAAATATGACTCGTTCTGGCATCCACAATCGCGCCGAACGGACTTGCATTTGCGAAGACGGTTGATTGAATTTGTCTTGTGCGATCGTCATGCGAGAAAAATCACGATATAGTTTGCATCTTGTAGAGACGTTGCATGTCATCGTATAGAGACGTTACATGTAACGTCTCTATACGAGGTTGAATGTGTCTATTCTTCGATCGCTCCCTTAATCCGTCGTTCTAAGCGATCGAGATCTAACTCACCTTCATCGCGGACAATCCGGCGAATAGTCGGGTTAATATTTTGCAGATCGATGAGTAAATCCTGCAAAATCTCTTGTTGCTGGCGAGACTGGGTAATGTCGCGTGGCTCTTGGACTAAATCCCGTACAATCGAGTCTTCTGCACGCGAAGCCACAACCGGATCGACTTGCCCTTCAAGGTGTACGAATGTCCGCCGTCCTGGTCCCCGATCTTCCTCAATCGGTACAATCGATGTCACTTGGTCGGAACGGACGTACTTGCCATAGCCGAGGTGTACTAGCACCGATGACTGTATTTTCATGTAGTGGATCTAAAGCTGTCTGATGTGATATATCTATTATGACAAAGGTATGATGTACCTGAACTGTACCTATAGAGCGGGTTCTACGAGTTTTTAGTAGTGCTAACCGTTAAGCAATATTTCTTTAGTAGCGGGTAGATCGAGTCAGAAGATAGATGTCTTCTAGTTAATCTGGATACATCATCATTTATAGATGTTTGCAGATAAAACCAGTGAGGAAAGTAGATACGATCGCGCCACTATCAACCAATGAGATCGGTCAACAAAAGTTATCTCTGGTTGAAGTATTAGTCAAAGCTGAGGAAATTGCCGATTTCTGTGCGAGTAACGCTGCGGCAATTGATGTCAATGGAGCCTTTCCAGTCAAAGAATTTGAGTCGATCGCCCAAGCTGGTTTACTAGCAGCACCTTTACCACCAGAATTAGGTGGACTGGGGTTAGGAATTGACTCTAGCCGCACCTGGGAAACGTTGCAATTGCTCAAACAGATCGGACGCGGGAATCTTGCCGTAGGGCGAATCTATGAGGGACATGTTAACGCCTTACAATTAATTCAAACATTTGGGACGAAAGCACAAATCGAAGCATATGCCAGCGATGCCCGCGATCGCCATAAAATATTTGGCGTATGGAATGCCGAAGCGAGCGATGGCGTGAAAATCTTCCCAATGGAAGATGGCAAATTTCAGTTGCAAGGATCGAAAACCTTTGCTTCTGGTTCTGGCTACGTAGAACGTCCTTTTGCTAGCGGTGCTTTACCAGATGGCAGCTGGCAAATGTGTATCGTCCCGATGGAAGAAGTCCCTACAGTCAGCGATCCGGCTTGGTGGCAACCTTCAGGAATGCGGGCAACAGCAAGCTTTAAGGTAGATTTCAGTGGGGTAGAACTGGATGCTGGGGCGCTGATTGGTAAACCAGGAGACTACTACAGACAACCTTGGCTGACCACAGGAGTGATTCGGTTTGCTGCCGTACAGCTAGGTGGGGCAGAGTCATTATTTAACGAAACCCGCAAGTATCTCGACAAATTAGGCAGAACTCTCGATCCGTATCAACAGACGCGGGTGGGGCAAATGGCGATCGCCATTGAAAGCGGTAATCTGTGGTTGCGTGGCGCAGCAGATTTAGTCAAAGCATACGCCCCTACTTTTGCTGGTGATGCCAATACCTCCAACGAACAAGCAGATAAGTTAGTTGCCTATGCCAATATGGTACGCACGGCGATCGAGCAAACCTGCATGGATGTAATTCAACTGTGCGAACGCTGTGTGGGGACGCGGGGTTTACTACCACCAATTCCAATGGAACGGATTATTCGAGATCTGACATTATATCTGCGTCAACCTGCATTTGATGCGGCGATCGCTAATGTCGGACAGTATGCCCTATCTGAATCCTCATCTGCACACTCTCTCTGGTCTTATGAGTCCGATAACTAACAAGTCGCTGTTTAGCGATCCGGCTACATTACCTTGGCGTAGCGTGGCTGAAATTGCCAGCAAATCTGCGTATAGGGGCGCACAGCCGTGCGCCCCTACCAAGGCACAGGGGACGATCGCTAAATCTGTACTGGTAGTTGCACCACATCCCGATGATGAAACTTTAGGTTGTGGGGGTGCGATCGCCCTATTACAATCTCTAGAGTGTCGGGTAAACGTATTAGTTATCAGCGATGGTACGATGTCTCACCCGCGATCGCGCCAGTATCCCGCAGCCAAATTGCGATCGCTGCGCGAAGGCGAAACCCGCACTGCTACAGCGACTTTAGGCGTAGAGGCATCTGCGGTAGATTTTCTCAGATTACCAGATGGGGCAGTACCTACTCCAGAAATGCCCGATTTTGCAGCAGCAGTTGAAATGTGTCGCGATCGCATCACAGCCATAAAACCCGATATAGTGTTCCTACCCTGGCGCTACGATCCTCACCCCGATCATCGCGCTACTTGGCAGATCGTTCATTATGCCATCGTGGGGGCGCACGGCTGTGCGCCCCTACATCCCCAAAATTCGCCTCGATTCATTGAATATCCGATTTGGGATTGGGATGAAACGCAAAGAAGCGATCTAGCAACAGGCGATCGCATTACAGCATGGCGGTTAGATATTAGCGATGTTGTCGAAGTGAAAAAACAGGCGATCGCGGCGTATCGTTCTCAGACAACGAATCTAATTGACGACGATCCAGAAGGCTTTCGTCTCACGCCAGAGATGTTAGCAAACTTTACTCGTAATTGGGAAGTGTATATAGAAGAAGATCCCCCCTTACCCCCCTTTTCAAGGGGGGAATAACAAAGCCCCCTTTTTAAGGGGGTTGGGGGATCGAATCTAGGAAGAAAGAGGGGACAAATGCCCCCTTTTTAAGGGGGTTGGGGGATCGAATAGAGCAAGAATATTTGGAGTGAGATATGAAACAATCTTTACCAGCCAGTTACTTTGACAATCTTTACACCGCCGATCCCGACCCGTGGAAATTTGAAACCAGCGAATACGAAGCAAATAAATACGCTGCCACGATCGCCGCTTTACCCAGATCGCGCTATCATTCTGCATTTGAAATTGGCTGTTCGATTGGAGTCTTAACCGCAAAATTAGCCAATCGTTGCGATCGCCTGCTATCTGTAGACTTATCGGAACCAGCCTTAAACCGTGCTATAAAACGTTGCGAATCTCTCCCACACGTCCGCTTGCAACTCATGGGAGTACCGCAAGAATACCCCGATGAAACCTTCGATCTAACTCTAGTTTCCGAAGTCGGATATTACTGGTGCTGGGAAGACTTGAGAAAAGCACAACAACTGATTCTGTCTCACTTAGAACCAGGCGGACATTTACTCTTAGTTCACTGGACTCTCTACGCCAAAGACTATCCACTCAGCGGCGATGAAGTCCACGAAGCATTTTTAGAATTAGTCCCTACTCAACTACGCCATCTCAAAGCACAAAGAGAAGAACAATATCGGCTCGATTTATTTGAGAAAGTTTAATTGGTCATTGGTCATTTGTCATTAGCAAGTGAGTGCCATAGCATCTGACTTTCTTAATTGAGAAAGAGCGAATTGCAAATTGGTAGTGATGCGTGGTAAGTGGTGCGCGAACGATTAATTCCGAATGCCGTAGCTTGCTTTCCCGTAAGAGTATTCGGAATTTCCAATCTTCTGTACTAGCCTCCTTCAAAAGAAAGGAAGATGCAAAAGCAGATCTCCACACTAGAGAGTGATGAAGGCTGACGAGTCTCGAAGTGAAATAGAACTATAGCAGTTCTAAATGGTTTGTAAAGTAGGCTTCTAGCCTGCTCCGTTTATGAATCAAATAGGATTCCTATATAACAACTAGTACTGGAATGGCGATCGCCATTTCAAGGGTCATTTGCGATCGCTAACAACAAATGATTAATGACCAATGACATATTTTTTGCATATACTTTTATTAACTGTTGATGAACTCAAAAATTTAGTTGCAAAAGCTAAACCTCCCTGTGTCTCCTTGTATATGCCAATGCAAAAAGGAAGTACAGAGGTTAGACAAAATCCAATTCGGTTCAAGAATCTCATTCGTCAAGCTGAGGAACGCTTAGATGCAATAGGAATCCGCAATACAGAAGCAGTAGACTTCCTCAAAGCTGCCCACGAACTAGATACACCTGAATTTTGGGAAGAACATCAAGAGCGGGGACTAGTTATCTTTGTCTCCCCAGATGTCTTCCGTTACTATCTACTGCCTGACGAAGTTCCAGAAATTGTAGTAGTCGATGGTCAATTTCACCTCAAACCGCTACTACCCTTGATTCAAAATAATGGGCGATTTTACGTGCTGGCGCTGAGTCAAGATAACGTTAGATTTTTTCAGGGGACGCGCTACAGCATCAAAGAAATTGAGGTGGAAAATCTACCCAAAGATTTACAAACAGCACTTCAATATGACGAGACTGCTGGAGAAGGACAACAGCGAAATGCTACAGGCAGAGGAACTAATCCAGCATCACAACCTGGCGAATTTCACGGTCAAGGAAGCCCCGATCGCGACGAACACCAGAAGGATATTTTACAATTCTTCCATTTAATCGATCGCGCTTTACACCCAAAACTCAAAACTGCATCAGCGCCTCTAGTTCTAGCAGGTGTAGAATACCTGTTTGCCATTTATCGCCAAGCTAATAGCTACCAACACTTGGTAGAAGAAGGCATTAATGTCAATGTAGATATTGTTAAGCCAGAAGAACTTCGCGATCGCGCTTGGTCGTTGGTAGAACCGCAGTTTCTCCAAGCACAGCAGCAGGCAATGGAGCGATATCAAGAATTAGCAGGAGCTAGTACGGGCAAGGCTTCTGACGACTTAACAGAAATCGTTCCCGCCGCTTATTACCAACGAGTAGATTCTCTCTTTGTCGCTAGCGATCGCCAGCTTTGGGGTGATTTCAATACAGAGACAATGGCAGTGAATTTACACTCAGAACCGGAACCAGACGATGAAGATCTGCTCGATTTTGCTGCCGTCTACACTCTCTTGAATGGTGGTACGGTTTATGCTCTTGCACCAGAGGATTTACCTACCTCTGCCCCAGCAGCAGCTATTTTCCGCTTCTAAGCGAATAGAATTCATAGTGGTTTCTCTGTACGTCCCTACCAGCAACCCTTTTGGGCGACTTATAGTCGCCTTTAGGGATTTTAGACAGTTGCCTGACTAGTTGCTACATTGCCATTAGTCGCCCCGTTATTCGAGGTCGAACTTTCCAAAGTTGAGTTATTCGAGGTTAAATTTTCCAGAATTGGCTTACGAGTTTTCAGATCGAATTTGTAACCGTGGGGCAAAATGTGCAGTCTTGAGCCACATATTGCCAGCGGTTCATCTTTTAAGATCTCGCTTACGTTAGTGTAAGTTGCTTCTGATTCATCAACTATAGTGACAGAACCTTCGCCAATCACTTCAAATTGACTATCGGTCACTACCATAGCAGTATTTTCGTCAATCCCAAATCCCAGAACGGCTGGTTGTTGCGCTAAGGCAGAAATTAAGCGCCCTAACCGTCCCCGTTGAGAAAAATGCTGGTCTATCACCACTCCTGGTAAAAATGCCATTCCTGGTCCCAATTCCACCGTATCCATGCGGGGATGAGTTTCTCCGTCTCCTTCAACAATCATCACATCTGGCATCACCGCTGCACCCGCGCTCGTACCTCCTACAACGACTCCTTCGCCAAAACGCTTGTGAATGAGTGCATCTATGTCTGTATCTTTGAGAATATCGGTGATCCGGGCTTGGTCGCCGCCAGTAAAAAAGATTCCCGTGGCTTTTTCGATCGCTTCTAGGGCAGTAGAGGATCTAGCATCTTCGCGGGTTTCGGTGTCAACTATACGAGCATCTTCCGCGCCCAGACGCTCAAATACTCTGATATAGTTTTCTCCTACATCTCTCGGTAATTCCGTAGCTGCCGTCATAATCACAATTCGTGCTTTTGTTCCCCCAGCACGGCGCACGAATTCCCGCAAAACTTGGCATTCACCTTCTTTATCTTCTGCACCGCCAATAATGACTAGCGCCCCCCGATTGTTACTCATATTCGTATCCATACCATACTTTAAGTGAGTATTCTCAAGAAAACATAACAAATATTCTGGTTAAAACCGTCTTCTGGTAGATTCCGATACAGAATTATAAAAATTAACATAGTAGGCATATTTGGTCGCGATCGCCACGGACAAAAAAAGACCCCTCGTAAAGGGTCTACGTCCAGTAATGTAATGTAATTCTTAGTTTTAATTGCGATCGCACCGAGCGACTAAATCGCTGAGAAAAGAGCGTGCTTGTGCCAGAGAAAGATGTCGAGGCTTACCATTAAAGACAATTTGGTACTCTTTTTCATTCGCACCGTCACCGTAGCCGGAAATCAATTTGCGGTGAAAAGCTTCCTCCGCCAGATATCGGACTTCGTTTCTTAGATCGGTTACTGTACCTTTCATATGTCAACGATTCCAAACAATTTATTTATTCTTTTAGTTATATAAAATTTCTGCTTGCCCTCACACCTTTCCAAAGTTGTATTTTTCGCTACCGTATTATCTGCTATAAATGGCAAGTGGGAATATACCAATCGGATGATACTGTGGTTATTTGTCATTGGTGATTGGTGATTGGTAATTGGTAATTGGTAGTTGGTAGTTGGTAGTTGGTAGTTGGTAGCTGGTAGTTGGTAGTTGGTAGTTGCTTCCCTGCTCGCTGCTCTCTTGCTTCACTGATAACTGAAAAAAGGAGGATAAAAATGGTAATAGATACAAGTACTGATGTCGTGCGCGTTAATGCTAGAAAGACCGATATTTTCGATCTATTCAACTTCAAACATTACATTGGTTCTAATCCCGAGCTAAATACGGCAGCATGTACTTTTGACTTTGCTTTGACGGGATATCAAGAGCCGCTATCAATAGAAAATTACGTAGAAAAAATTAGCGATCGCTATCCCCACTTGCGCGAGGAAAAATACGAATCTCACGCTCATTTGTTTGCACGAACATTATCAGAAGTTAGCAAACTAGATATGGGTTTGCACTTCCACTGTTGGAACGTAAAACCGTTAGAACGAGGGGCAAGAATTAGCGTTCAGTCGCTCCATACTCGAACGACGCGATCGGTCATTTACTTTGTCTGGGACTGGTTTGAAGCCATGACATTAGATGAAGAAATTGCCTTTGACGAACAGATGCGTAATCTACAAAATATCTTTCGTCGGTCTGTTTATGGTGGTCCTACCGTCTACTCGCTCTTGCGCAAAGCTAACGAAAAAGGTATTCCTGCTTTTTATTTGTGGGATGAAGGACTGATGCAATACGGATACGGTCGCAAGCAAGTGCGTGGCATAGCAACCACATTTGACGGCGACAGCCATATAGACTCGGACTTTACCACCCGTAAAGATGACTGTAAAGCTTTTCTAGCCACCCTTGGCTTTCCAGTTCCAGGCGGAGAAATCGTCACTAGTCGCGAGGGAGCTTTAGATGCAGCGGAGGATATTGGTTATCCCGTCGCCATCAAGCCTGTTGTCGGTCATAAAGGGATTGGCGTAACCGCCGATGTCAGAGACTCTGAGGAGCTAAGAGCTGCTTTTAATCGCGCTGTCAAAGCAGTTCCAGAAGAACAGCCAATTCGGATCATTGTCGAAAAAAGTATTTCTGGTGCTGATTTCCGCTTGCTGTGCGTCAACGGTCGATTTGTCGCGGCAACAGAACGCCGTCCCGCTTCAGTAGTTGGGGATGGATATTCAACAATTTCAGAACTGATCGATCGCGAAAACCGTTCTGATGCACGTAGAGACACGCCAACTTCTGCCATGAGTAAAATCCAGCTCGATGAAGCAATGGATATGTATTTGGAGGAGCAAGGCTTATCTCTTGACAGCGTTATTAAAGAGGGACGGAGAGTGTATTTGCGTAAAGTTGCCAACCTTTCCTCTGGTGGTGTAAGTATTGATGCCACACCTACAGTTCATCCTGATAATATGATTCTGGCGCAAGATGTCGCCCAGCATTTTCGCCTCACTTGTTTGGGAATCGATGTCATTTCTGAAGATTTGGCAAAATCTTGGAAAGATAGCAGCTTTAGCATTCTCGAAATTAATGCTGCGCCTGGGATTTTTATGCACCTTAACCCCGCCGTAGGCGAGAGTGTTGACGTACCTGAAAAGATTTTAGAAACCTTTTTTGACGGAGGAACTGAAGCGAGGATACCGATAGTTACCTTTAACCGAATTAAGGTAGCGGAACTACAAGCAACTATCGACCAAATTTTATCTCACCACCCCGATTGGGTGATTGGTGCTGCGTGTCGAGATGGCGTTTATATCAATCGTGCCGAAAAGATTTTGCATCGAGATTACAATACAAACGTTCAAAATTTGTTGCGCAATCCCAAACTCGATCTATTAATAGTTGAGTATGAGGAAGATGTTTTAGCAACTCAAGGAATGTTTTATTACGGCAGTAATATGGTTGTTTTGGATAATCCCACAGAAATTGAAATGATGTTGGCGCGAGATGTTTTTGAGGATTCTACTATAATCATCAAGCAGGGAGATCGTGTTTCAATTCGCCGTCAGGGATTACTCGAACAATATACTTTGGGTGTAGATGAACCATTTAGCCGAGTGTATTTGAAGGAAATTCCGACAATTTTGTAGTCGATCGCTGATGCTAATTTACTTTTTGACTGCGAAGAAGATCCCCTAAACCCCTTAAAAAGGGGGCAATAGTTTCCTCCCTTAAAAAGGAAGGTTGGGAGACTATTATGAGACCGTGTAGAGACGTTACATGTAACGTCTCTACACGGAAAACATTCACAAATCAATGTGGATTGCTATATGCTGGAAGCGATCGCCTGCTGATTCGGAAGCATAAATGAAATCTATCGTCATTACAGGAGTTTCTACAGGGATTGGGTTTGGTGCAGCAAAAGAATTTGTGACTCATGGCTATCACGTATTTGGTAGCGTGCGACGAGAAGCCGATGCTACCAGGCTACAAGCTGACTTAGGAGATAATTTCACGCCGCTGATTTTTGATATTACTGATATAGACGCTGTACGATCTGCGGCTTGCCAAGTAGAAAAAATTCTTGGCGATCGCAATTTGAGTGGATTAATCAATAATGCAGGAATGGCTACGAGTGGTACTTTAATGCATCAACCACTCGAAGAAATTCGGTTGCAGCTTGAAGTTAATGTTGTCAGTCAAATTGCCGTAACTCAAGCTTTTTTACCTTTGTTGAGAGCAAGAGAAAATAACGGTTATAAACACCAATCTGGTAGAATTATTAATATCAGTTCTGTGTTGGGAAAATTAGCCGTTCCTTTTCTTGGTGCTTATGTTGGTAGCAAACACGCCTTTGAAGGAATTTCCCATAGCTTACGCCGAGAATTACAATTATATGGTATAGACGTAATTATTATTGCGCCTGGAGCAGTTAGCACGGCAATTTGGGATAAAGAATCAGCTCAAGATGTTAGCAAATATCTGACTACCGATTATGCGGAATCAGTAACGACTTTTCAAAAGCATTTCGTCCAACAAGGTAAAAAAGGTTATCCTCCAGAGGTTTTTGGTAAATTTATTCGCAAAGTTTTTGAAACTCCCAAACCGAAAACTAAATATGCGATCGTCCCTAATCTTTTACTAGATTGGATAATTCCTACCGCTTTACCCGCTCGATGGCTAGATAGAATCATTGGCAAAAAAATAGGTTTGTTTCAGAAATAAAGTTCATTCAAGTATTAAGTCTTAGCCATGACAATATCATCACACCAAGTTGCGATCGCAGACAGAATATCCCAGCGCGATCTTCTTTGCGCCTACTCTTCCAGAAGCCGCTTTGCGTCTTTGCACGCCAGTTGCTACAACGGGGAAACCCCCCGCAACGCACTGGCTCGTCTTTGCGCGATCCAAAATCATACTTTGTAAAACTTTAATTAGTCCGTTGTCGATTAATTTGTTGAATCTGTTGGGTAAAGTAATCTTGTTGATATTTCAACTGTTGTGCCAGTTCTAAACCTTGTTGAAATGCAGTTAAAGCTCGATCGTAATTACCGCGAGCGAGATTAATTTGCCCAATTTGGTCGTAAGTATTCATCATGCCATAAAAATTAGCGGCAAGGCGATCGCTTTCTAAAAGAATCTGACTAGTTTGCAAAGCAGCATCAACTTGTTGTTGAGAGCGATAAAGTCGAACCATTTGACGTAGTGCATTGCTAGCTTGGGCATATTGTTGCAATTCCCAGGCAGTAGTATAAGCTTGTTGATAAGTAGTAAAAGCTTGTTTCAACTGCCCGATTGCTTCATAGTTTGCACCAATATCTAACTGTAAAGCAGGTAATAAATCGTTTTGTTGTTGTTCCTGGTAGATTGCTCCTAACCTTTTTTGAACTGCTAGTGCTTGCTGGTATTGTCTGGCTTGTTCGTAGATATAATTCAACTGTTGTAAGTAATTAATCACCTCTAGGCGATCGCCCCGCTGGGTGGCATTTTGTAATAGTTGTTCGTATGCAGCTGCGGCTGGAGGGTAGTTAAACCAGCTCAGATGTAATTCGGCGATCGTTCTTAGAGTAGTTTCTACTGCAACGGCATCTTTCTGTTGACGATGAATAGCCAAAATCCTCTCATAAACCGCGATCGCGCTTTTTGGTTCGCGCACCTGTTGGAACGCTATCCCTAAACTATTCAATACTTCTAAGTTAGGTGAAATGAAAACTTGAGATTGTTGCCGATCTTCCTTTTTCTGTTTATCTGGTGGTAAAACTTGAATTTGCTGCCCAATTTCCTGCAATCTCCGCGTAATTGCATTCAATTCTAAGCGGCGGTTTTCTTGCCAAGCAATCTCTCCTACTCTCCCCAAAGCCGGAATTTCTTCCGTAATCCCCAAAAATCTTCTCAGCCTTAGCTCTCGACTCCAAATCGCAAATGCTTTTTCCGTATTTCCTGCGGCGAAGCTGGCAGTTGCTTGCTGGTTTAATTTATCCAATGCAGCTCTGAGTCTTAGCTTTTCTGAAGTCGATAGGGGACGGATAAGTTGAGGTAGTAGCGGATCTGGAGTCGTAATCTCTAGAGGATTATAGAATTCTTGCTCTTGTTGCTCTGGTTCTGGTTGACGATTCTGCGCCAAACTAGGGACGCTACCGCACAACCAGAGAATGCAAAGAATAGGGAGTAGGAAGTAGGGAGCAGGGAGTAGGGAAAGAAAGAGAGCTGAGGGAGACAAGGAAGACAAGGGGGACAAGGGAGCAGGGGAGCAGAGGGACAGGGGTGAACAGAGCTGAGGGATCTGAGGAGGCTGAGGGAGAAACCTCTCGCCTCTTGCCTCTTGCCTCTTGCCTCTTTTCACGCACCACGCACCACGCACCACTCTCTTTTCTGGCTCCTGTTTTGACTTTTGACTTCTGACTTTTAACTTTTGAGACATAGGAAGTTTTAAAATACTGGCAATAGTAAGTCGTTGGCTTTCGAGTAATTTCTACTAATGACCCATTCTACGGATATTGAGACACTAGCTCGCTGGATGGCAGCTGATTTTAGCAATCAAGCGCAAGCTTTTGAAAACCCTCCTTTTTTTGCCCATATTCGCGTTTGTATGCGTCCCCTTCCCCTGAATCTATTATCTGGGGTTAGCTTTTACGTAGAACAAGCCTATGATTACATGCTCGGCAACCCATATCGGGTACGAGTATTAAAGTTATTGCAGGCAGGCGATCGCATTGAAATTGAAAATTACACCATTAAGCAAGAAGAAGAATTTCACGGTGCATCCCGCGATCTCAAACGTCTGCAAGCATTATCAAGCGATCGCCTGGAAAAGCTACCCGGATGTAACATGATCGTCCAATGGGTAGACAATGGCTTCAAAGGTACAGTTGAACCAGGTAAGTGCTGTATGGTCGTGCGTAAAGGTAAAACTACCTATCTCGACAGCGAATTTGAAATTGATGGCGATAAATTTATCAGTCGCGATCGCGGACGCGACCCCGAAACTGACGAACACGTATGGGGTTCAGTCGCGGGACCATTTTACTTTGTTCGCTGGCACAGCTATGCTGATGAGGTAAAAATTTCCTGAATTCAAAATTGCGTCAAAAGTTGCGTAAGGCTCGATCCTTACGGTAAGGTAGACGAGGTTGATGCGGCGGCTCTTGCTTGCCCGACTGAGATCTCGTCACTTTCTGGCACAATACCAAACCACCAGTAGATCCAAAGTTCTAAAAAGTGATATAATATATTGCCTGTGAAGATGTCGGCGACATAGCCAAGTGGTAAGGCAGAGGTCTGCAAAACCTTTATCCCCCGGTTCAAATCCGGGTGTCGCCTCTTTTCCCCTGCGAAAAATTTGTCTAAAACAACGATTTTAAGAGCTTTTCAGGAATTGTGAAGAACAGTAAACCTACCTGAATGTATTTCAATGTACCTGAATGGACTTTAAAAAGTAGGCAAATTTTAGGCACATGGATATTCAGGGGAAGCTAAATCAAGCCAATGGTCGGCTGCGCTCGGCAAAGGTTGGGGTGACTATTGAAATTAAAGGCAATCGGCTTTACCTACGAGCTACTTTTCCCCCCAAGCCCGATGCTTCCAAGAGCCATCCCTACCAGCAGCGACTAGCACTAGGTTTTCATGCCAACCCCACTGGCATATCTCTTGCAGAAGCTGAAGCCCGAAAAGTAGGGGCGCTGCTAGATTGTAAAGAATTCTCTTGGCAACCGTATCTAAAAGCTAGTGGGTATAGTCTGACGATTGGGCATTGGATTGAGCGGTTTGAGCAGTTCCACTGGCAAACAACGCCGCGAACGCAAGCCAGCTTGACCACCTGGAAAACTGACTATCAGCAAATTTTCAACAAATTACCAGCGCAACAAATCCTAACTGTAGAAGCATTAGTAAACTATATCGTCACGACTGAGCCAGACAGCCGCACTCGTAAGCGGGCTTGCGACTATTGCTACAAGCTAGCGGAGTTTGCAGACCTGGAAGACAGCGAGGCAATCAAACGCCTTTCTGGGTCTTATTCAGCAACAGCCGTCAACCCGCGATCGCTTCCTTCCGATCTCCAAATAGCAGAATGGCGAGATAGTTTACAGGGTAGCTCCTGGGGTTGGGTAGTGGGGATGCTAGCTTGTTACGGGCTAAGAGGTCATGAAGTATTTCGTCTTGACTTAGCTGATTTTCCTATTGTGCGGGTTCTAACAGGGAAAACGGGAAAGCGGTTTGTGTATCCGCTATACCCAGAATGGGCAGAACGGTGGAATTTACAGGATGTCAGGCTGCCAAATCTGAACTGTAGCTACAGCAATGCAAAACTAGGAACCAAGATCGCTGGATGGTTCTATGACCGAAAATTGCCCTTTCATGCCTATGATTTGAGGCATTGCTACGCACGACGTTGTTTTGAATTTGGGATGGCTCCTGACTGGGCAGCAGGAATGATGGGTCATTCAGTGCGAGTGCATTTAAATGTTTACCGAGCATGGATTGACGAATCTACTTACAGGCGGGTGTATCAAGCGATTATCAATCGTCCAGATCGCCCAATGCCTCCAGAACCGATCGCCAAGGGCGATTGCTCGTTACCACCCTTGACTGATAACTCAAAATTCTCCTAGTAATCCTAAGACCTGCTTGATTTGCTCCTTAATTGCTCCACCAGCATTGGCTTTGAGCTTGAGTGCTTCCTGAAGGATGTTGGCTGCCTGGGCTTGATTGGCTTTCAGTCGCTCCAATTCTACCTTCAAATCATTTATCTGATTATACACACTATCGGATTCTAGGTTTTCTCGTTCTTTCCTTTCGTGTGTATAATTGGATTTTAAATCGCCATTCTTAGCGGCTGCCACTAGTTCGTCAACCCGCTGACTGGCATTACCCCCCTTCTTGAGCCATTCCAGCGTCTGAGGCAAGATAGTAAAGTTTTGCCTGACCTTACCTTGGTAACGGGCTTGAGCGCCTAACTTGAGGTTTTCCAAAGAACGCTCTGAAACTCGCCTATCCTTATCCAGCATACTTATTTCCATAAATGCGTACAAACGGATAATAACATTTTCCATCTATACACACAACTGGAAAGATGGAGCGAATTCTTGCATCCATCTATACACACAACTGGAAAGATGGAGCGAATTCTTGCATCCATCTATACACACAACTGGATATGATATACTGGCGCTTTCAGCGCCAGTAACGATTAGCAACTGTTGCCGCCGATCATCTTTTTTCCATTGGGATTTCTAGAGCTTGACCGCACCGCTCTACGTGCCATAGGTAAGTCGGTCGGGCTGCTAATGGGCTGCTTGGAATACGATAGTGCTTGCCTAGCTTGAATAGTCCCAGCGAACGCAGCTTTCTTAGATGTCTAGGCGATATTCCTAGAGCTTGAGCTGCCGTGGTGCTATCCACCCAACAGGATGTTGGCTGGCTTTTAGTCTTGGGCATGGCTGCCTCCTAAAGTCTCGCACGCACTATCAACTCGCTGCAAGTCTGCAATTGGTATCCATGTGGTAAAACTTCCATCTGGTTTGCGACAATCAGCTACGCCGTATCCAGGATCTACCCTATTAATGACCAATGGTAGATTGCACAACTGCTGAAACTGAGGTTGCTTACTGATGCATTGGACGCGATCGCCGCTTCTAAATTTTGGCGCGATCGGGCTGCTAAAAGTCTTGGATGTATCGCGATCGGGAATTGAATTTTTTACTGCTTCTTTTTCACTAAGTTTTGAAGCCAATAGGTCATCAGGGTCGTCAGAATCGTTGCTGTTACTGGGATTCAGGTCGTCAGATAGGTCGTCAGATAGGTTGTCAGACGAGTCGTCAGCCGTCAACTTTTCTTCTACTGTTGGCGTAGTATTCCCATCAGCCCGCAGCTTTAATCCACAAATAACCCGCCGCCCTTGTCCGTCACGCCCTGATTGAATGTCGCCCCATCCTAGAGTTTGCTGGCATAACTCAATTAGGTCGGCGCTGAAATTATTCTTGCCCTTTGCTTGGAGTCCGCTAATACGGCAGTAGTGGTTGTACGATCCAAACAGTGTAGAGTCGTGTGGGTCGTATTCTTTGTCTGCCCACTGATGGCGATCGCTGCCTATTTGGGTTTTAACAGTCGGATCGTGGATTAGCCATTCATTGAGCCACGCTGCGATTGAGTCGGTGCGAATCTTGGATTGCCACAGGGTAGGGTTGACTTCATCCTTGCCAATGCATCGCAGGACGCGGGTAATTTCATCGTTAGGAATGGATAGCAGATAGTTAGTCAAGGCTGGTAGATCTGGCTCAAACTCTGCCTCTAAGTCCCTCACTTTATCCGCCGCTGGTTTGCGGTCAAAAGGCAGCATGACTATCCGCCGCGTCAACCAGCTACCGCCGTCCGCATGGAAGATGGGAGCGTTACTCGTGACAATTACCATGCCTGGAAAGCGGAAATTTAGCCCATCCTTATACAACCGCCGTCCGCTTAATGTGTCTTGACCCGTCAAGCGTTTAAAGTTGGACAAACGACCCGTTACCTTGTCTTGATCGGGCAGAATCACTAGGCGCTTGCCAATTATCCTTGCTACCTCGTGTTTATCCTCTAAGTCTTGAAGGCTGCCATTCCAGCAGTTTTGGGAGCCAATCAAAGCTTCTGCGAGCCGAGTGAGCGTAGATTTACCCGTGCCACCAACGCCAATCAGATGCAAAAACTTATGTAGGTCAGCCCTGCCACGCAAGATTGCTGCTAAGAAGCACAGCAGGATTTCTTGATGCTGCCGATCGCCGCCCGTCGCTTCTTCCAGCCAGTTTCTAATCTTTGTCCAATCGGTGGTTACGGCATTGTAAGGACGCGGTAAGCACCAGGTAAGGCGATACCCTGGAGCGTGTTTGTGAAACTGTCCCGTTGCTAGTTCCAAGACTCCATCGGCAAACGGTAGAATTTCGCCAGCCGATCGCTCGTGCCATTCCCGCTCAAATAATTGCCAGCGCATCTGGGCAATAACATTGATGACATAGCTAGCACTGCCATAACCAACAATGCCTTTAGATTCTAGGATTTTGTTGACGACCGATCCTACATACTCGTCACTCACTGCCGTCCAAACGCCATCGCGCTCTAACCCATATTGCATCCAGCCCTTGTGCTGGTCGCTCCATAGCAGCCGTTCGCGGTAATCTTCGCCGATCTCCCGCCCGATTATGTCCGCTGGTGGCTTTTTCTGGGTTCTAAGACTGTCGCGCTCGTCTAGTGAAGCAAGTTGTTTCTCCCAAATCTCAGTATCTACAACCTTGCCCATCACTTCTCTAAGGAAGCGATCGCCACCGTGATTCTGGATGTAATCGTCCATACCCTTACCTTCTGCTACCGTCCATAGTCCAGTAGCACTGTAGACTGGGATTTTAAACTTCTTGAGTTTATGTGCTAGCTTGCGCTGTGCCCAGATTACAGCCTTGTTGGTAGCGCAGTCGGCATCAAAAGCAATGATAAAGCCAAACCCAGCTTTAGCATAGCGTTCTAAGGTTGGTACTAGATAGCGTCTGCCTTGGATGTCATCGCTACTGCTGGTTAACCCCATTTCTACACCCAGCAGGGCAATGGTAGGAATGCCGCTGGCACAACCCGCAAGCGCCTTAAAGAATCCTTCAGTTAGAAGTAAACAGGGATATGCATCAATTTGATAGGCTTGCTGCTTCAGCGCCGCAATATCATTCCAGTAATGTGGGTTGCTAGGGTGGCTCGGTAGCATTGCGTCATACTCACCCAGTGGGGAGCGGTACTTAGGCGCTTTCTTGTCATCTTCCACTTTCCAAGGTTTATCGGGCTTGTATTGACCTTGGTAATTGCAGCCTTTTAGCCAAATGCCGTCTGATTGTGCTGTATACCCTAGTTGCTGTGTTGCTTCGTTAGCCGTAACTGAATGACAATTGAGTAGAATCCACTCAAGGCTCAAGCCACGTTTTTCTAGACATTCTTGGCGATGCCGTGCAGAGAGAGTGTTTTGAGTAGTTTGTTGTAGGACTGCTATCATTACACCCCTCCTAGTAAGCCAGCGTAGTGTGAGATCGCGTAGAGGTGTAAATTGCTGATGCCCAACTCTGCCGCGTAGAGGGCGATTGCAGTTGCCCTCACTTGTGACTCAAAATCTTGAAAGTATTCCAACGCCTCAATTATGGAAGTGAGGCAGGGAAGTGTAAACTTAGTAAAGTTTCTGTTATTTTTCATGGGCGGTTTCTCCTTCTGCCCAGATATTCCGATCGCGATCGCCCCAAACTTTGCTACCTTAGCAGTGGTTTATGTTTAAGCCCTGGGGCTTCCGCCTTTTTGTTGTCGGTATCCAACCCAAATGTGCGCTGAGGCTAGATTCCGTTGTGTAGCAAAGGATCTGCAAAGGCTAGTTTGGTTTTTTGTTTGGGGCGAACATTGTCGGAATATCCAGGCTTTTTCTTTTGGTTTACGTTTAAGACCAATTAAGGCTAGTTTTTACGCTAATCCAAAAAAGGCTCCTGTGCGAATTCGGCGGCATAATTCCCAATTCTTCATAATTGGAGAGTATAAATACTCAATTTTTTACAGGCAGCTTTCGCTTTTTGGATTGCTTAGTCGAAGCAAGCTGACGATCTAAGTCAATCCAATTCATCTGAAAATTCTCGCTTTCATTTGCTGTACTTATAATTTTTTTAAGTGCTCGCAAGCAGGGGTAGTAATAGTCTTTTTGAAAATCAGTGTCGGTGGCAGCAATTTTACCCGCTTGCAGAAGCAACCATGAAGTCAATTCGCCACCAGGGTGTTTTGCTACATCAGCAGATAATATAGGTGTTGTTCTTCGCTTGGAAGGCTCCAGTTTACGAAAAGGCTCTAGCTCGTAAAGAACCTTTAAGCAATTCCGAGCGTTGTTAATTGCTTCTTTCTTAAACCTGAATTGTGGATAGCCCGTTAAGGCTTGCACAAAGCTGTCTCGGATGATGAGACTAATACAGGCATACCATAACAATACTGGTGAACCAAAAGAACGGATTAAGCCATCATCCGATCTAGGATGCACTTGTATTGCCAGCGTCAAAAGAGAGTTTATAAATCTGGCAAATGGCTCATAAGCCTGCATCTCTGGAAGCAAGAGTAATTCAGATTGTGGCTCCCCTAACCGAATCCACCGCAAAAATAGAGACAAAGTTTTACAGCGAAATTGGTGAATTAGAAAAAGTGTTTGTTCATCATCATTTAGCTTAACAGCGGGTTGAGGTGGCAATTCTGCTATCAGATAAATGAGAGTAGTTATCACAGAATCTTTGCTCATAGGATAGGGTGAGTTTGTAGTTATTTTGTTGAGCGGAGACAGCCCAACAAGATTTTGTCCCATCTTCTTGCAAGATGGGCTTTTTTTTGTATTGATAGCGGAAATTGATGTTTCTATACTTTAACTAGCTCTAGAAGACATTTGGGCTGTCTTAGTGACTGCCTCAAGTGTTTCTCAGCGTACTTGGGAATGAAGCGTAGTTTGGAGTAGGAATCTAGCGAAAAAATATTACAAAACGCTTAAACCTTTTTGTAATATTTTTCCTTCTCACCGTACCAACGCGCCGACTTTCTTGTTCGTTTGATCGTAAATGACAACTGGCTCCAGAAGCTTGTGTATTCTTGCATCGGCGTAAGTGAAGCGTACTTCGACGTTGGGGCGCGTCTTGGGCATGGTCACGCTTTTACCCAAGATCGTTTTAGTTACAGGCGTTTCGGGATAGCGCGATGCCCGATCGAGGTTTTCGCCCTTGGTCATGTACTTCCAGGTTGGTGTATGCCCTTGCAGGCTCAAGATTTTGGTAACTAAATCTTGCGCTTGGCTGGCACTGCGAGCGAGAATTTGCATTTGATATCCCCTGTCCCAGTCGGCGTAAGTATACAATTCTTTACCTTTTTGCCAGACATAGCCGTTGTTAGCACCAAAGATCTGCTTGATCTGCTGTCCGATGCGAGTCAGCTCGCCCAGAGTAATTGTCTCGCTGGTTTCGTTCATCAAGCGCCAGGTAAGCCGCCCTGGTACTCTACGCTCGCCGTGATAGCCTGGAGCGTTAGATCCCTTGTTAAAATCCGTGTCTTGCAAGAAATGCAGTCTAATTTGGGGTCGGAACCGCCGATCGGGATGGGCTTCGCTGTCGCGGTCGCCACCAGCGCCAAGATCCAAACCTTCTAGCATTTGATGTATTCCTAGAATCAGGGTGATCGCTGGCTTGAGGTTTTCGGTCGTTCCCTTGAGGATGATTTTTTTAGACATAGCGAGTTATAGCTTTTTTGCATAGTTGCTAAGTCAAGCATATACGCGCTCATTCCCACGGCTCCTCAACCCGTCCTGGAGAATAAATTTCTGACGACCTATCTGACGACCTATCTGACGACCCATCTGACGACCTATCTGACGACCTATCTGACGACCTGTGACTCAACTTATATAAGGGTTTTGACGAAATCTGACGACCCTGACGACCTGTTACCTTCCAAAACTTTATGATAAGTAATTAGAAAAAATTACATACAGGTTACGCTGTGAGGATAAAACGAGATTAGTCTATCTAATGTGTGGTCATCCCTAAAGCTAAAATATGACGAAGCTGATTATTTTCTGTCACAGCTTAAGGTGCATGTAAAGCATCCTAAAATTTTCTTGTTTTACCTCAGTGCATTCCTTTCTAGTGCGCGTAGTGTAACGTTTCACCTACAGAAACAGGCAGCAAGCCAGGGCAAGACAGATTTATATCGGCAACTGCAGAGGGAACTACTTTCTGATAAGGTTTGTCAATTCTTTATTGATGCCCGAAACCAAACCGAAAAAGAGAGTTACCTCCAATTATCGTTATTCTATATGAATGGAATGCCGCAAAAGCCAGGAGAGAAGCCTGCTTGGATGGTACGTGCTATTGCAAGCATAACAATTGGAAGCAATGAGCCATTTTTTAAGTATATTGACGAGATTTTAGAGCGCGACTGGGATTGTGCTCACAGGATTTATAGCTCTCATGGGCATTATCAGGAGCAGTTTGTATGGATGTTTAAAGGATATCCAACTGGTACAGGTAAAGCTGGTTATAAGAAGGTGCTCTCTGCCTGTGAAGAATATCTGGATAGACTTTGGGCACTGCTAGTTAAATTTAGAATTCAACTTGACCAGGCTTTCCAAGATCAACTTGGTGACAGAGAACAAAAGTGAAGTTTGTCGCTGTATCAAGCAGCGATTTTAGGTCAAAAATTAGGCAAGATTTAAACAAGAGCCTGTAAGAGCCTTGCTAATCAATACTTTTAGTTCATCCCCTATCGGTCTGCAAAACCTTTATCCCCCGGTTCAAATCCGGGTGTCGCCTTAAGGAGTCCAGCTCACAAAAGCGTTCTATAGGTTCAGTCTACTAGGACGCTAGTACTATTTTTTAAGTTTGGGTTACTTGAGGTTAAAAGACGATCGACGCAAATAGACGATCGCTCTGCCAGCCGTGGGATATGGCGTATGCAACGCCAGATGCTATAAGCGGGGAAACCCCGCCAACGCACTAGCTTCTTTTTAGTGCAGTCTTAAAAAGCATAGTAACACTAGGTAAAAATATGAGATAGTAATTCTAGGTGGAGGTACTTCAGTAGAGGGGTAGAGGGGCAGGGGAGCTATTACCAATTACCAATTACCAATTACCAATTATCAATGACCCCTCTCACAGATTTAGCAGCAATTCCATATATTGATACAGACGGTCAATTACCAGCACAGTACCAAGGTAAAGTAGGAGTCTATGCAATTTTTGACTCGGACAAGGTACTGCAATATATCGGGTATTCTCGCGATGTTTATCTCAGTTTGCAACAGCATTTCGTCCGCCAACCGCAAAAGTGTTATTGGCTGAAAATACAAACCATCGACCGTCCCAGTCGGTCAGTCTTGGAAAATATTCGCCAGGAGTGGATTGAGGAAAATGGATCGGTTCCCCCTGGAAATGGTGCTGATGAAACTATATGGACTCAACCAATTGATGCTAAATTATCGCTGACACCTGAAGAACAAAAAAGTTTAGCAGATGGTGATGAATTGGCTCAAATAAAAATTTTAAAAACTGCGGCAAGACGAGTTGAAGCAGAAATTTCATCCCAATTACAAACTCGCGGTTTGCAAATGCAATTACGGTTTAATCCTAAGCTCAAAGAACAGGGATTATTAGACTTGAAGTAATTGCTCGCATAGCCGATCGCCGCGATCGCGCCTATATTGAAAAAAGTGCGATCGCCAGATAGAACAGACAGAATGGAAACAACAACAGCAGTTAATCCCTTTCTTGAGGGTAACTTTGCGCCCGTGCGTGAAGAGATGACTTCCGATCCGCTTAAGGTGATTGGCGAACTCCCTACCGATTTATCAGGGATGTTCGTGCGCAATGGTCCCAATCCTCAGTGGACACCCATCGGACAGTATCACTGGTTTGATGGAGATGGGATGTTGCACGGAGTCGAAATTCGTCATGGCAAAGCTAGCTATCGCAACCGCTACGTCAGAACGCGAGGCTTTGAAATTGAGCAAAAAGCAGGTAAAGCCGTGTGGAGTGGCTTATTGGAACCACCTCAACCTGACAGCAACGGCTACAAGAACGCTGCGAATACTGCCTTGGTATGGCACGCAGGGCAACTTCTAGCCACTTGGGAAGGAGGTGCGCCCCACGCGATCGAGGTTTCCCAGTTAGAGACGAAGGGCGAGTATACCTATAACGGTAAGTTAGCTTCTGCTTTTACTGCCCATCCTAAAGTCGATCCAGTGACGGGCGAGATGATGTTTTTTGGTTACTCGTTTGCTCCGCCGTTTGTCAAATACAGTATTGTTTCTCCACAAGGCGAGTTATTGCGCACGATACCGATAGAATTGCCGATGGGGGTGATGATGCACGACTTTGCCATCACTGCCAATTACACGATATTTATGGATCTGCCGATGACTTTTAACCCCGCACGGATGCAGCGTGGCGAACTTGGGTTAATGTTTGAACGCGATCGCCCCAGCCGTTTTGGTATTCTCCCCCGTCATGGCGACAGTGACAGTATTCGTTGGTTTGAATCTCCTTCCTGCTATGTCTTCCATACCCTCAATGCTTACGAGGAGGGAGACGAAGTAGTGCTAATTGCCTGTCGCATGAGTTCTACTAATGTCTTTGTGACGCAGCCAGAACAGCGCGATCCTGATGGCGATATTCCCCGTTTGCATAGTTGGCGGTTCAATCTTAGCACCGGAACCGCGCGGGAGGAAATGCTAGATGACGTATCAGGAGAGTTTCCCCGCGTTAACGAAAATTTGTTAGGGCGCAAAACCCGCTATGGTTATGTAGGAAAAATGGCTCCTACACCTCTACCTTTGTTTGACGGTTCGATCAAATACGACCTTCAAGCAGGTTATTCTCAAACCTACGAGTACGGTAAAGGACGTTACGGTGGTGAGGCTGTGTTTGTTCCTCGTCCTGATGCGACTATAGAGGATGATGGGTGGTTAGTTACCTACGTCTACGATACTGATGCAGGAACTTCTGAATTATTGGTGCTAAATGCCCGAGATTTGAGTAGCGATCCTGTGGCGCGGGTATTAATTCCTCAGCGCGTACCTTATGGCTTTCACGGAACTTGGGTATCTCAACAGCAGTTGGATGCTTCCGTATAGTAGGGCAAATCCAAGATAGATCTCGGTTAGGAATGACAAGATCTTGCCGATCTCCCAGCCCCTTTAAAAAGGGGGTTTTGTCCCAACACTTCTCGGTTAAAATTCGATCCCCCCTAGCCCCCCTTAACAAGGGGGGTTGGGGGGATCTCCAAGGGCTATGTAATCTAACCGAGAAGTATTAGATTTTGTCCTCTCTTGTATAAAATCATCCTGCCTTCAAAAAAGAGTTGGGAAGAGATCGATTGCCTAAGTCTCGATAGATTTGATTTTTCCTCTGCCTGTAGTCAGGTTTTCTACTTCTATCTTCAGTAGGTTTAAGCAAGTTAAAAATCTTTGTTACTGTGCAAAAGGTTAGTCATAATCTGCTAACAGCAAAGATAAGTTTAGCCGAAGAAGTTTAGAAGGAGTTAATATGACATTTACTCAAAGCAACGACCAGAATCTCAGTCAACTTGTTGCTTCAATTCAAAAATTAAATGTAGACGATCAATTAGCTTTGTTCTACTTCATTTACAAGAAAATGGGTGATTCTATCACCCCAGCCGCCCCAGGAGCTAGTACTGCATCTGCGGATGTAGCTGAAGGTTTATTTAACCAAATTAAAGAAAAGTCTCACGAAGAACAACTACAATTTCAACGGGACTTAATTAATAAGGCTGATAACGAGTACACGCGGATGTATGGTTCGATGAGCGATACTACTAAACTACTATTTTGGTATCGTCTAGCTCAAGGAATGGACAGCAACGTTATCAGTCCCATGCCTCCAAACTACGAGCTTTCCAGTGAATCAAAAGAGATATTAAACCAGCTCGAAGGGATAGATTTCGAGCAACAAATTACTCTATTCCGCGACTATGTATCGCCGATGGGCGCTGAACCTAAGCAAGGTGCAGAAGTATAGAGATAAGGGGGCGCGAAATTTCGCGCCTCAAAAGATTCTGGAACGAAATTACAAATCAAAAATAACAGCAAAGAGGTAAACATGGCATCTACAAATGTTAACGATCTCAAGCCACTAGCAAAACAATTTACGAGCTTAGATATCGACGATCAGCTAGGAGTAATGGCTTTAATCTACAAAGAAATTTCTGGTTCGATCCCAGCAGATAGTTTACCAACAAGCTCTAGTGATGTTCAAAGCATCGTCGGAAGCGTACAGAAAATGTCTTCTGAGGAGCAAATAAATGCTCTACGCGATTTGTTGCCAGCCAACAAAACAGACCAAAACGAAACTATGCTCGATCCTAATCCTGCTAAGGCACTGCCTGAATTGCTCCAAGGTAAATCAGAAGTTCCTATAGGGGAATATGGGAAATTGAATCCTGAATCTAAGTTAGCAGTTTGGTATCTTTTGGCGCAAAAATTAGGTAGTGGAATTGTTGCCATTCCCAGCGACTACAGCCCCTCGGCGGAAGCGATGCAAGTCTTCAATTCCCTCAAATCTATGGGACAAGAGCAAATGGCTAATTTCGTAGTCAAAGGTATGGAAGAGTTGAGTTCCAACATCACAGAACCGCCCAAGAATGCGGAATAAGCGATCGCTCAAATCAGATACAGCTAGATAATCTTCATTGCTACCAGGCTAAGTCTGATAGCATTTTTTTATACTCGATTAGGATTGCGTTTATCCACAACAAATGACCAATGACCAATGACCAATGACCCAACTTTTCCCGCTATTATGGTGGATTGGTGGTGGCTGTTTAACCGCCATTATCGGTGTCTTCGTAATTCTATATTTTCGAGGCACATTTCGCGATCGCATTGAGTACAAAGTCAAAAATGTTCCCGCGCCTCAAGATGCACGCTTTTCCCTCGCCCTAGCTAGCTTATCTAACTCTGTCATTACCAGCGGGCGTTCGACAGATTTTTGGCTGGAAGCAGAAGAAATCAATGCTGCACGACTAGAAGCCGTCCGTAGCGCCAAACATACGATTCATTTCGAGACATTTTTCATGACTCCCGGGTACAGGGCGAACGATTTCGCCGCCGCGATCGCCGAAAAAGCGCAGGCAGGTGTTAATGTACAAGTCATTGTCGATAAGTATGGGGTCAAAACTTTACCGCAGCGTTACTGGAGACGACTGAAAGCTGCTGGAGTCGAAGTCAGGTTCTTCAATGATTTTAACTGGCGATCGCCCATTGATTATTTTGCCCGCAGTCACCGCAAGCTATTAATTATTGATGGCGAATTTGCTTTAATTGGTGGTGCAGGTGTCTCCGACTATTGGGATGGCAGAGATAATATTCGCGGGACTCATCCTTGGTACGACTTTGAAACGCGGCTAGAAGGCGAAGTTGTCGCTGTGTTAGAAGGTATGTTCATGCAACACTGGACTTACGTGCATGGTACTGCTGACTTATCGACTACAGTTTCCCATCTGGGAGCGTCGAGCAACCCGACAATTCTCGTCACCGCAGGCGACGATCCTTCCTATCGTTCTGCATCAGTTAAAGCTTTATTTCAAGTTAGCATTCATGCTGCCAGACAGCAGGTTTGGATTGCTAGCCCCTATTTTCTTGCCGATAAAAATATCCGCATTGCGCTAGTTGATGCCAGAAAACGGGGGGTTGATGTCAAAATATTCACGAATGGAATTCGCTCAGACAAAAGATTTGTCTATTTTGCTTCCTGCGAACAATATCGCGACCTACTCGCTGCGGGCATAGAAATTTATGAATATCAACCCAGTATGATGCACGCTAAGGCATTGTTATTAGATAGTTGTTGGCTCAGTACTGGCAGTGCTAATTTCGACCCGCGTAGTTTTTTTCATAATGACGAGTTAGATATTTCTACTTCTGATATTCGCTTAGTCAAGCACGTTGAAAAAATATTTTTACAAGGATTTGCTAAATCCAAACAAGTCAGTTTCAGGGAATGGAAAAAACGCCCTTTATCGCAAAGGGCGTTAGCTAAAATTGTTCTCTTTTTTGAATCGCAATTGTAGAAATACAAAATTTTGTGTCTCTACTAAATATTTCGTGCTACTCCAACGTCATTGACTTTTGCAGGTAAAATAATGCCGTAATATAAAGCAGCAACTGCTGTTAAACCGTTCAGCAAAACGTTGCCACCAAAAATTGGCATCAACCCAAATACTGTGTTGGTCGCAGGAATGACTCCTAAAAGAGCAATTAAGATGTAGGAAACGGCAAAAAAGCGGTTAAATACCCGCGCACTACTTGCACTGGTATAGGAAGCAATCCCAAAAATTCCTACAGCACAATGGACTAAATTGTGTAAGAAATTGGTAGGAAATGCCCCAAATAAATAGCCAAATCCGGCAGAATAAGCTCCTGTTGCAACATCTGGTGGAACGTATGAGGCGTTGGTTCCAGGTAGGTGAACGAAAGCTGGAATAAAGCCAGCAATACCGAGAATTAAAAAAGTAATTCCAAGAACTAGAGCGCAATAACGCTCTGCCATGTTCATTTTGTCCATTTTCATGGCATCCATATTCGCTATTTCTCCCGTCACTAAGTACAAATTCTTGTTGTTAAAAAAGTCAACCCCTATATTCTCTAATTCAACTTATATAACTGCGATCGCACTCTATCCAAAGATAGGGATGGGAAAATTCGGAATTCGGAATTCGGAATTCGGAATTCAGAGATAACGTTAAAAATATTTTTAATGTCGCAATTATAATGTCTGCAAAAAGGAAGACGATCTTCTGGTGACTATCGAGGTAACTCTTTTGGCATGAACAAAACACACAGTTTTAAATTCCTGCGCCAAAACCCATAATTCGTTCTACAGTCAAATCTAAATTAGGGAAGAATTGGGAAATGATGCGATCGCTGCCTGTAAAACTCGTAAAACTGATAACTGACTAATGTAAAATCTATAAAGCCTGCATCCACAGCTGATTGTGCCTTATCAGCCTAGCGTTACTCTCTGTATCAATCCTAGTGACCCCCAGCATCCACACGTCCAAGCAGGGGGAAACAAGTTTTGTACGACTTGCGGCGCGGCGATCGCGTTGCGAGAGCGTTATATTCCACTCAAAAAATTAGGAACGGGTGGATTTTCTGTAATTTACAGCATTTGGGATCTGCAAACTCAGACCGAACGAGTGTTGAAGATTTTGCTAGAAAATGGCGCTAAAGCAAGACAATTATTTCAGCAGGAAGCGGCAATTTTAACCAGCCTCAACCATCCTGGGGTTCCTAGAGTCGAGCCAGACGGCTATTTTCACCTACCCGCCAGCAATTCCCAACGGGATCTATTTTGTCTGGTCATGGAAAAAATCGATGGTCAAACTTTAGAGGCTATCCTCGACAAGTACGACCGAGGTTGTCCAGAAGAAATGGTTCGAGATTGGTTCGGACAAGCTTTAGAAATTCTACAGGTATTGCATAGTAGGCAGATCATCCACCGCGACCTGAAACCCTCAAATTTAATGCTACGTCAAGAAACAAATCGACTAGTATTGATCGATTTTGGTGGAGCCAAAAAAAGGCGATCGCGTCAGCATTCCGTGTCAGCCGCAGAAAGCTCAACTCGTCTCTATTCCCCTGGCTACAGCCCTCCAGAACAATCTTCGGGACGGGATGTGGAACCAGCCGCCGATTTCTATGCTTTGGGTAGAACGACAATTGAATTACTCACTGGTCAGCCTCCCTCTGAGTTGGAAGATCCCGTAACCAAAGAGCTGAGTTGGAGACATTTAGTCCAAGTTAGCTCATCATTTGCCGATCTCCTAGATGAATTAGTGCAGGAAGATGCCCGCCTGCGTCCAACTAGTGCTACGGCGATCGAACAAAGGTTATTACAAAATCCGCCGATCGAAACGCAACCATCTGTATATCAAGCGATTCATCAACTGAGTTTGAATGGCTGGAAGCGATCGCAACTCATAGCTACCTACTTAACTCACCGCTTAGCGCAAATTAGCAAACAGCGATCGCCCCAACTTGTGAATCAAATGCATCAGATTGCTGCGCGAACGACGAATTTGTTCGCTGAAACAATTAGGAAGCAATCGCCGCCATCAACCTTTCAAACTCACAATACTACCTCCCAGGGATCGCATACTCTACGACAAGCAACTCAGCGCAAACTATCGACAAGCCGCTTTGCGTCCATACCATTTGTTACCAAGATCGGTAGAAGCCTAACAAATATAACTCGTTCTCTATGGCGATTGACTACCCAAGTAGGACACGCTGGAATAGATACTATCCGAGCAATTGTGTGGAGCGCGATCGCGGCTGTTGTCGGAACTAGTATCGGCTTTATCTTTGGTTATTTTTCTCCCCTGGGAATCGCAGTCAATAGCTTTCTAGTAGAATACCTACCCCAACTGATGACAGACTCTCAAATTGCCACAGAAGCAGAATCGATCGTGTTTGCCTCTGCGGGGTTATTTACAGCGTTGGGATTGACCGCACTAGGAGTTTTTGACCAACGACGGCGCTATTTCATCTCTGCTTTGCTAGGTGCTAGTGGTTATGTTTTGGGCTGGTTGTGTTGGACTTTAATTACGCCTTACATGGGAATTTGGAGCTTGCCTGCAACTGTTTGCGTGGCGATCGCCTTTCTCGTCTCTGGCTTGGGTTTGCGCCGTCATCGCTTTTTTCATGCCACCGTTGCTGCTGTTAGTACGGCGATCGTGTTTACTATTCTCGTTCGGCTCAATCTTTTCCCAGCCCTAATTTTTCATCTTAGCCCGCAACCAAGTTGGTTTGAGCTTCAGTTGTATGCTACCTTTTTTGGCGCGATCGCCGCGATCTCTAGTTGCTGTCTGGGGATTAGCCACTACATCCTTATTCCTTGCTGGCGTTGGTTGCAGCGCTAAAGAGAGCAAGAGGCAGAATCTGCAAAAGATTTCTTCTGTCTCCTGCCCTTTACAATTGCATATCTAGACGCAAGCCTTACCGCACGCTGCTATTGCTGGCATTCACGAAATTCTCTCGAACCTCCTCCAGTTGGTTCTGGAATTTGATTGGACTCGCAAAATATTCCAGCTCTATCGGTGTTAGAGCCGGAAGTTGAGGTTTGCGATTCAGGGGTAGACGTATCGCTAGCATCGGGGCTAGTCGTAGCATCAGGACTCGTGGTTTCGGGCGTACCTGCATCAGGAGTTACGTCAGGCGTAGTCGTTCCCTCTGGACTCGTACCTGGCGCGGGGCTAGTTGCATCGGGTGTAGTTGCATCGGGTGTAGTTGCATCGGGTACAGTCGTATCCGGTGTAGTTGCATCGGGTGTAGTTGCATCGGGTACAGTCGTATCCGGTGTAGTCGTTCCTTCTGGGCTTGTACCAGGCTCAATTCCTGCGGGTGGAGTTGTTTGACTATCGGGAGTCGTAGGTACTTCCTGGGTTTGAGCTTGTAATAGGACTGAGGATTGTGGCTTTGCTTGAGCTGAGAAACCGCCTACGAGCAATAGGGCGAGAACAGAACCACCTGTCAAAAACTGTTTGAGCATATTTCACTGTCTCCTTTGCTTTAGCTGTCGTGCTAGAAATCTAGAAATTCATAGCTCAGCTTGGCATTTCTGAGTTTATTGCCACCTGTACCATAATGTAGATTTGGTATTTTTGGCTACCGATGTAGTCGATACAAATATTTCTGTCATAAAAATTACTTTTTACGATCGAAGTCTATCTTTCAACTGCAACGAACCTACATTTTTTGTATAAAAAATTACTTGAGCCTTGCTCGCAGACAAAGTTACATAAGTAATAACTAGCCAACTAAATAAAGGTATTATGGTTATTTATAAAAAGAGCTAATAACTACCCGCAACTCACGACTCACAATTCACTGTATGGTTTATGACATCTCAGAAAACTAATTCGCCAGATCCAGCAACGACAACTCAAGAAACAAAAACATCAGAAGCATCTGGATGGTTGCGACTATGGCGATCGCAGGAGGAAAATATTCGCCTAGTTGCGATCGCTCTAGTTATGGCACTGATAATTCGCATTTTTGTGGCGGAACCGCGCTATATTCCCTCAGATTCGATGATACCCACCTTACATACAGGCGATCGCTTGGTAGTCGAAAAAGTCTCGTATTGGTTTCACCCAGCTGAAACAGGCGACATTGTAGTGTTTGAACCACCTGCACAGTTGCAAAGTATGGGTTATCACAAAAACCAAGTTTTTATCAAACGAGTTATCGGTCAACCTGGGGATACCGTCAGCGTGAAGAACGGTCGAGTTTATCTTAACGGGCGATCGCTCTCGGAAGATTATATTGCCGAACCGCCTGCCTATCAACTCAACTCAGTCCAAGTTCCAGCAGAATCTTACTTCGTCATGGGAGACAACCGCAACGATAGTAACGACTCCCACGTTTGGGGCTTTTTACCTCAACAGAATATTATCGGTCGTGCCGTATTCCGTTTCTTCCCCCTCGATCGCATGGGATTTATCTCAAGCTAGCGCGATTTTCAGGCAAAACAAAAAGTTAGCTAGTCTCTTGGCGTGGAATGCTGAATCTTCAAGCTTTTAAACTCTGGCGAAAGCTAGAAGGAGTGGTCGCAGTATGTTTTTTAAAGAAGCGAGAAAAGTATGCTGCATCGTTAAAGCCAAGTCGAAAGGCAATTTCCTGCACGGATTCAGTCGATCTTGACAGCATTGCTTGGGCTTCGGATAGAGTTTTTTCAATCATCCAGGCGTTGACAGATTTACCCGTTTTGCTCTTAATCACCGTACTGAAATAACCAGGGTGAAGATGCTGCGCTTGGGCAAAGTCCTGCACTCGATATGGGCGATCGAGTTTACCCATTGCAAGATCGCGAAAATGAGCTTCCAGGTTGCGCTTGAATGTCATGACAATCTCTGAACCCGTTTGCGATTCAGCCAAAGGATTATAGGTATTCCAAAACTGCTCTTTAATTTTGAATAGCAGTACAACTGTCAAACTGCCAATAATTTTGAATTTGTAGGCAGAATCCGATTGGTATTCTTGTAAAAGTTGCGTTCCCAAGTCGTCAAAAATTTGAAAAACTTCGCGATCGGGATAGTGCGGTGGCACAATCTCTGCAATTAAAAACGGAAAATCATCAAAAATATTTTCATGGACGTATTGCTTCAGAAATGTTTCTGAAAACGTAATCACGTAGCCATGCGATAGTTCGTGAATCTTAAATCCTTTGACGTGACCGGGATTAGTAAAGTAAATCGTCCTGTCCTTTGTTTCGTAAGATTGACCGTCAAGAATGTAGCGACCCCGTCCTTTACGAATGAGCAAGATCGAGTAATAGTTAGCGCGAAATAGGGGAGACTCGATCGGCACATTGCTATGAACTAGCTCAAGCTGATGAATCGTAAAATCAACGTCTTGTTTTAGGGTTCCACCCATTGATGCATAAAACTCAGACATGGAGTTGTAAGCTTTAATCGCATCAGACATTGGCATACTCTACTATTTCAAAGTCTGCCTTAATTGTACTTTGTCGGGTATAGGTTGATACGAATAAGCAAACAAAGTCCGCTGGTGCGGACTCAGGGAAAATTAAGGGTTTTGAACCTGCGTTGTTTTGAAATTGCGTTATTTTGACTCCTCGCATCCTGAAGCCACGACCAAACGCCAGTCACCTAGTCCCGCGTTTATTGTCAAGTCAGGTTTTTTGTCTGAACTAGGCGATCGCACCGATGCTAACGGCGATCTGCGGGATACGTACTCGATGCGTACACAATTAAGAGAACGCACAATAAAAAAGCTGCTAATAAACCGAATAAAACTCCAGTTGCAGTTGAAGCAAATTGCCCTTCACCGTAGGCAAAATAATAGATGTGATGCATGAAACTACCTCAAACTCAAAAATTTTGATGCGATCGCAGCAAGGCGATCTATCCGAGTTTCTACCAACCTACATGAATACCTCGAACCATGAGTGAGGCATTGGCAAGCTCCAAAATGATTAATAAAAACAAGAAAAACAACAGCATTAAACCTACCATTAACGGTGTTGTACCCCAACCAGGGGCAACCTTACCAGCTTCCGAATTGAAATTTCTGAAAAAGTATTGCACGGGGGCAGTTTTTTTAGGTTGATATTTTGGTTGTTGCATAAATGAGGGGTGAGGGAGATAAGGGAGACAAGGAAGACAAGGGGGAACTCGCTCTTCCCCACGACCGAAGGGAGTGGGGATTAGGGGGCGAAGGGGGCGAAGGGAGACAAGGGAGACAAGGGGGAATTTATCGACTCCCGACTCCCGACTCCCCAGTTATGCAGCAGGTTCTCTAGTGCCAGCCATAGCTGCGACAGGTATTTTCTTACGTGTAGTAAGGTCTCCTACCTTCTGGAAGACACCAAACTCCACCTGTTCGTCCAAACCAGGATCGATACCAGCAAAGACATCTCGGAAGATAGCGCGGGAACCGTGCCAAATATGCCCGAAGAACCACACTAAAGCAAAACAACAATGGAAAAAGGCAAAGAATCCGCGATTGCTGGTGCGGAATACGCCGTCAGAGTTATAGGTTTCGCGATCGAAATCAAAGACTTCACCGAGTTGAGCTTGACGGGCAAATTTCTTCACCGTGCTTGGTTCTGTATATGCTTGACCGTCTAATGTGCCACCCACAAAGCTAACCGTAACGCCTTTTTGCTCGAAGCTATACTTGGCTTCTGCTCTACGGAAAGGAATATCGGCGCGGACGACATCATCTTTATCTGTCAAAACGACTGGGAAGGTTTCAAAGAAATTCGGCATTCTGCGCACGTTTAATTCCCGTCCTTCGCCGTCTTTGAAAATGGCATGACCGAGCCAAGCTTTGGCGACTCCATCTCCATCCACCATCCGACCGACTCGGAACAAACCACCTTTTGCCGGACTGTTGCCAACGTAATCGTAAAACGCTAGCTTTTCAGGAATTGCCGACCAAGCTTCCGAGAGGCTTTTACCTTCAGCTAAATTGGATTGAACGCGGCGATCGATCTCTTTTTTGAAGTAATTTTGATCCCATTGAAACCGAGTAGGACCCCATAATTCAATCGGAGTGGTAGCAGTGCCGTACCACATCGAACCGCAAGCAACAAAACCAGCGAAGAAGAATACTGCCAACCCGCTAGCAAGTGCGCCTTCAATATTTCCCATTCTCAAGGCTTTGTACAGTACCTCTGGCGGTCGCGTCACAATATGGAACAATCCGCCAATAATACCGACAATTCCCGCCGCAATGTGGTGCGCCACCACACCACCAGGATTGTAAGGATTAAAGCCTTCTGCTCCCCAGACAGGCGCAACGCCTTGGACGTGACCAGTTAATCCATACGGGTCGCTGACCCACATCCCAGGTCCAAAAATTCCCGTTAAGTGGAAAGCACCAAAACCAAAACAGAGTAACCCTGCTAACAATAAATGAATGCCAAAAATTCTGGGAAGATCTAACACTGGTTCGTTTGTTTTGGGGTCGAAAAATGTCGCCAGGTCCCAATAAACCCAGTGCCAACAAGCGGCAAGAAATTCTAATCCTGAGAAAATAATATGGGCGATCGCCACAGTTTCAAACGTCCAAAAACCAGGGTCGGCAACCGATTCACCTGTAATACTCCAACCTTGCCAAGAATTAGTTACTCCCAAACGAGCCACAAAGGGCATTAAAAAACATCCCTGTCGCCACATTGGGTTTAAAACTGGATCGCTAGAGTCGTACAATGCTAGTTCAAATAACAGCATGGAACCAGCAAAACCCGCACACAGAGCGTTATGCATTAGGTGTACGGCAATAAGTCGTCCTGGGTCATTTATGACCGATGTATGTACTCGATACCAAGGTAATCCCATTAATTATGCTCCTTTTGGTAATTGGTAATTGGTAATTAGTAATTGGTAGTTGGTCTACGATCGCTGGTCAATCGCTACTCTTTACTACTCACTACTTACTGTCCCATCAAACAAAAAGTTGTAGGTAGGTTCTCGATATAAAATTGGGAAAAAAGTATTTTATTCCAATTAAAAACAAGACGAGAACAAATAGTAAAATCCAATCAATTATGGGATCGAGAATTTTCTTCTGAACTGTTTTTTGCATGGCATTTGACTAAAAACAATGAAGGAAAAGTAGTTTTTTAAATTTTGACAATGTTTTACATGCTGGAATCTAGGCTATGAACCCTATTCAAGTGATGAAACAATTGCGGGTTTTGTCATTAGCCATCGATCGCTATGTAAATTGAAAGTACAAATGACCAATGACCAATGACCAATGACAGCATGTTGAAGAAAAGGGGAAGAAGCCAGAACAATCTTCTTCCCGCTGCGCTCCAAACTTGTCTAGTCAAGCGGGGGCATAGATAAAACTGGTTCGTCTTCGCGATCGATGCCTCTTTCAAAACCAGCAGCCGCAGCTCTAGCGCGTCCGGCGTGCCATAAGTGACCGACTAGAAATAGAAAAGCGAAAACAAAGTGAGCTGAAGCTAGCCAAGCGCGAGGAGATACATAGTTAAAGGAGTTAATCTCCGTAGCCACACCACCCACAGAGTTGAGAGAACCCAGAGGTGCATGAGTCATGTACTCAGAAGCACGCCGAATTTGCCAAGGTTGAATGTCATATCTGATTTTCTCCAGGTCGAGTCCGTTGGGACCGCGCAGTGGCTCTAACCAGGGACCTTTGAAGTCCCAAAATCGCATCGTTTCACCACCAAAGATAATTTCTCCAGTTGGCGATCGCATCAGATATTTACCCAACCCCGTCGGACCTTGAGCAGAAACCACATTTGCCCCCAACTGCTGGTCGCGTACCAAGAAGTTCAATGCTTGCGCTTGCGATGCTTCTGGCGCAGTAGGACCATAAAACTCGCTGGGATAGGCAGTGTTATTAAACCAAATAAAACAGGCAGCAATTAAAGCTTGTCCAGCCACATTTCCTAGACTTTGAGACAGGTAAGCTTCACCAGACCAGATGAAAACACGCTCCGCCCACTTAAATGGCTTAGTTAAAACGTGCCAAATACCACCAGCAATCAAGATCGATCCCATCCAAATGTGACCCCCGACTATATCTTCCAAGTTGTTGACGCTGGCAATATTACCCGCACCACCAGTAAAACCTTTGAAGAGATAGCCAAAAATGATTCTGGGGTCGAGGGTGGGATTGGTTACGACACGGACATCGCCGCCGCCTGGAGCCCAAGTATCGTACAAGCCACCCAAATACATAGCTCTAGCGACTAACAAGAGCGCTCCCAAGCCCAGAGCAATCAGATGATATCCCAAGATGCTCGTGACCTTATCTTTATCAGTCCAGTCAAAATCGTAGAAACCTGCTAGCCTTTCCGGTCCTTTAATCGAGTGATAGACACCACCAAAACCGAGAACTGCCGAGCCGATGAGATGTATGGCGGCGATCGCAAAAAATGGGAAAATATCAACGACTTGACCACCTTGCCCAACACCAAAACCCAAAGTAGCAATGTGGGGCATCAAAATTAAACCCTGCTCGTACATCGGTTTTTCCGGTACGTAGTGGGCAACTTCAAACATCAGCATTGCGCCTGCCCAGAAAGCCACTAATCCAGCATGGGCAACGTGAGCGCCTAAAAACCGACCGGACAAGTTGATAAACCGTGCATTTCCAGCCCACCAAGCATATCCAGTAGACGCTTCATCCCGTCCTTCTCTAGGCGTATCGACATTAGTTGTGGTTGTAATCGAGCGATCGAAAGGTGTTTCCATTTTTGAATTGGTAATTGGTAATTGGTAATTGGTAATTGGTAATTGGTATTTACGCGACTTATCTATTGCCCCCTTTTTAAGGGGGTTGGGGGATCGAAAAATTAAGTTACCTCCTCGAAGATCCCCCCTTGGAAAGGGAGGAACAAGAGAAACTACCACATCGCGTTAATTGATTTTCACGCACCACTCCTACAGGGCATTTCCGCGCGGTAAGACTTCTTCGGGGAATTGGAATTTTTCGTGAGGTTGGTCTTGGGGTGCTAACCAAGCTCTGGCTCCCTCGTTGAGGAGAATATTCTTGGTGTAGAAAGTTTCAAATTCTGGATCTTCTGCGGCACGTAATTCTTGGGAAACAAAGTCGTATGCCCGCACGTTAAACGCTAAACCTACCATGCCAATTGAACTCATCCACAAACCCGTAACGGGAACAAATAACATGAAAAAGTGCAGCCAACGTTTGTTAGAGAAGGCAATCCCAAAAATCTGCGACCAGTAGCGATTAGCTGTGACAAAAGAGTAGGTTTCTTCTGCTTGGGTAGTAGAAAAACCTCGGAAGGTATTAAAGCCTTTGGTATCTCTAAATAGAGTGTTTTCTACTGTAGCCCCGTGAATCGCACACAACAAAGCTCCACCCAAAACACCAGCTACCCCCATCATGTGAAATGGGTTGAGGGTATAGTTGTGAAAAGCTTGGAAAAATAGTAAGAAACGGAAAATGCCGGCGACTCCGTAGGAAGGCGCAAAAAACCAGCTAGATTGTCCCAAAGGATAAATTAAAAAGACGCTCACAAACACAGAAATTGGAGCAGTGAATGCTAAGGCATTGTAGGGACGGATACCTACAACTCTGGCAATTTCCATCTGCCGCAGACAAAAACCAATTAAACCGAAAACGCCGTGTAGAGTGACAAAACTCCACAAGCCACCGATTTGACACCAACGGGTGAAATCCCAATTAGCTTCTGGTCCCCATAAAAATAGTAGAGAATGACCCATACTATCAGCTGGAGTGGAGACAGCAGTGGTGAGAAAATTGCAACCTTCTAAATAAGAACTAACAACGCCGTGGGTATACCAGGAGGTAACAAAGGTAGTGCCAGTGAACCATCCGCCAATTGCCATATAAGAGCAGGGAAAGAGCAACAAACCAGACCAGCCGATAAACACAAAGCGATCGCGCTTCAGCCAGTCATCGAGTACACCGAACCATCCCCACCCAATCGGGGTAGATCGAATTGCTATAGTCATATGTTAAGTTCCTGTTATTTGTCATTTGTCATTTGTCATTTGTCATTTGTTATTAGTGAATTTTGACTTTTCACTCCTAACTCCTAATTTTTGACTTTTGACTTTTAACTTTTGACTTTACCGTTGCCAATCTGTTCGACCGTTATTTTGAAAATAGGGTGCGCCAGGAGAGGAAATGACTTGCAAAATGAGGTCGAAGTAAGGAATGACTTCGGCTGCATCTTCTGGTGTTAACATGGCGCTAACTTCTGCTTTGACGCAAAGCATATATTGGCGCACATTTTCTAAGGGGATGCCGACGCTGTTGTAAAGTTCTTTCATTCCAATTAAGCCAATTTCCTCTAACGGTTTCTCATTTCCGGCTAGCAGGCAATAACTCACCAGACGGATGTACCACCCGATATCCCGCATGGCTGCCTCAGTTTTACGGGCGTTACCGCTATTACTGGGAGTTCTGGGGCAGATCTTCCAAAATTTTTGCGTCGCTCGTTCGACAATCTTTTTTTCGTTCTGTGCTAGAACTTTCGCCAGACGGATACGCTCTGTTCCCGATCTATAGAAATTTTGCAGGGCGTGAATTTCACCAGGAGTCAGGTAGCGTACCTCTTCATCAGCGTTCAGAATCATTTGCTTGACTATACTCATAGCTCTCCTCTAAGCTCTCTTCCGGTGAATTACTGCGATCGCCTACTATTTCCGCATGTCTCATCTCGGTTGCTCTGTTCGATCGCCCATCGCTGGTAATTTGATTCAGAATCGGTTGTTCGACAAACTCAGTTAGTGCTGCCCAATTCGCTTTTCTAGGATTGTATTTATCGGGAACGGTTTCTGCTGCTTGTTCGCGTCTTAACTGATTTTCATGACGCGGCGATCGCATTAAGTAACCCCTTGCCGTAACGTAGCGTTCGTAAGGCACTGTATTTTCTCCAAAACACTCTAAGTATTCGGGACTGTCGATAATGGCATCGATCAGCGCGTAGAAGCCTCTCGTGGCGCAGATGTCATAGTAGCGATTCATTTCTTGTCGTCCGTAGGTGGGACGACCCATCAACCGTCGATGGATGTATTCAATTGCCTTCGTCACGTAAAGCGAATCCCAATATAAGCTACGGAATACTTTCGACTTGGCTAACTGCCGCACGAACTCCCGCACGCTAATTTCGCCCCCTAGCAGCTTCGATTCGGTACTGGATAGCGGTTGCCGCTGACCTTCATATAAAGAGCGCCCGAATACCTGCCGATAGGCTCCTTCAATAAATGCTGGGGATGAGTGGTGTAAAAGATTAACGCTAGGACTCTGATGCCCTGCTTGAGTCACACCGTTTGACTTACCGTTGGCATGATGCAAGGGTTCTAGCTTCAGTACCCTAGTACCCAAGGAGCCAGGAACTTTACCCAAAGCATTACCGTTGAGCTTGTCGGGACTACCTGCACCAGAACCGATTAGAATGCGGCGCGTATCCTTGTTAAAAAATGCAGGTTGAGGATGAGGATTGCGAGTTTCCTGGGGAAAGATTGCCCCAAATTGAATTTCTAGCGGGTCATTACCGCAACCGTAAGGATGCTGTTCGGGTAGGGGTTTCTGGTAACTACCGAATAGAGTAATAAACTGAGGGACTTTCCGCACTGGAGCGCTGTATTTAAATAAGTCTAGTTGCGGTCCCCAGTTGCGACATTCTTGCGCTTCTTGACCCAATCCCCGTAAATACGGGACTGTCTCTTCACCAAAATAATCGCTGTACTCCGCAGAATCGACAAACGCATCGACCAAGGCAGGCAAACCCCCTTTAGTCATGACATCAAAGTATGTCTGAAATTCCTCGCGACTGCTCAATCCACGTCCCAAGAAGTGTCGCGCCGCCAGTTCGATCGCCCGACTAATGGTAAAAGGTTCATAGAATAATCTGCGGTAGAGACGAGATTTACCCAAACGGCGCACGAACTCCTTCACGGAGATATTTCCACCAATGAGCTGAGATTCTAACTCAGCTTTTTGGGTAAACCCATACGTATCGGTTACATCGCGCTCAAATACGTGACGATAGATAGCTGCGATCGCCTCTTGTTTCTGAGTTAGCGTTGCTGCCTGCTTGAAGACGAATTTCGGTCGCACTTCTGCTGACATCGAGTAACTTTGCGGCAGTTGCAATCCTTGTTGGTCGTTGGAAACACCAATTCTGACTTGATTTGAGGGTTTATCGGTCAGATATTCGGCAATCAGTAAGTCAAAGTAACCCTTAACTAATTGGGTTGCCTCCGCATCCTCTAAGAAATAGTCGAGCGACTGTCGCCGCATTGCCCGCAGTGCCACAATAGTAGCTTCTGTAACATCTTCAGGAATTACGCCGCGCAAGCCTCGGACGTTGGCACTTAAAATACTGCCATCACCCGCCACAATTGCATAGGTGATATAGCGTAAAAACCACGCCAAATCCCGCATCGATCGCTTCATCCTGACTGCACCATAGCGAGACACATTGATGAAGCGAAAACCACCAGGTAAAGGATCTTGATTATTAAATAGGTCGCGAAAACGCTGCAACCAACCACTCAAAGGATTGCTGTAGTAGGCAACTTCTTGGATTTTTAAAGCCTCTTTGACCATCACAGCACCAGCTTTTCTTCTAGCAGCCGTGAGAAAATCTTCACCGACGTAGTAACCAGAACCAGGCAATCCAATCTTTTCTTTGGGCTTTTCTAAATAAGCCATCGGCGAACCGCCAACAAAAATTCGGTTAGCCCCAGCTAAGACAATTTCATCAGCATGTTGAGTCAGCGTGTTGGCAATTTCTAACAATTTCACGCCCGAACTGAAAAAATCAGCGAGTTCTTGTAGTTCGGTATTTTTTAAACAACGGTCTTGTTGTACCGCATGAGAAATCACTGCAACTGGGACAGTATGATATCGTTGCGGTTGAGTTACCGGACTTCCACCACTTGCTTTTACACTCATTGTTAAAAAGGTAATTGGTAATTGGTAATTGGTAATTGGTGGTTATCTTAATCAATTCCGAATTCCGAATTCCGAATTCCGAATTATGGAATCATTCCCTGAATTAAACAATCAAAATACGGTGTGACTTCAGCAGCATCTTCCCGACTTAAAAGGTCTAAAGTCACTTCTTTTAGACAACGAATGCATTCCACCCAATTTCTTAAAGGAATTTCTAGGGATTCGTACATTTCTTTTACACCTACAATTCCGATGTCTTTTAGAGGTTCTACATCTCCGACAATAACTGTATAAGCAATTAGGCGGATATACCAATCTTGATCGCGCAAACAAGATGCCCGATAAGTTCTATTACCGCTATTACTTGGCGTGTCGGGACAGCATTCCCAAAACTTCAAACTACCTCTTTCAACAATTTCTTTTCTGTTTTCAATTAGAGTTGTAGCGATTCGCAAACGGTTTTCCCCGCCATTATAGAAGTCGCGAATTGTTCGCAACTCCCCAGGACTTAAATAACGAGCTTCGCGATCGGCGCTAGCAATTGCTTTGGTGATGATACTCATTGGTAATGGGTAATGGGTAATGGGTAATTGATAAGTGGCTGGTGACTAGTGGCTGGAATCTTTTCTATTCACTAGCCACTAGTCACTAATCACTAATTAACTCAAACCAGCAGCAATATGATCGAAATAAACACCCATTTCTCTGCCTGCATCAGCACCAACTAAACTAGTGACAACTTCTTTCATGGCTTGTACGGAGCGAATTGTTGCCCCAATTGGCACGCCTAAAGAGTTATAAGTTTCTCTTAAACCGTTAAGAATGCGCTCGTCTAAAATTGAGGTGTCTCCTGCTAACATTGCGTAGGTAGCGTAGCGCAAAAAGTAATCTAAATCGCGCACGCAAGCAGCATAGCGACGACAAGTATACATATTGCCACCAGGAGCAGTGATATCTGTATAAAGCAAAGATTTTGCTACTGTTTTGGTGACAATGTTTTTAGCGTTTGCACTGACTGCGATCGCAGTTTTTGCCCGCATATCGCCACTTTGAAAGTAGTTTTGTAACTTATCCAAAGAACTCGGATCTAGATATCTGCCTTGAACGTCAGAAGAATTAATTAAAGCAGTAATTGCGTCTTGCATTGGTTTATCTCCTAAATTTGGTAATTGGTAATTAGTAAGTGGCTGGTCATTAGTGGCTAGTAGCTAGATTCAATTTTTTTCACTAGCCACTAGCCACAAGACACTAATCACTTTAAGAAAGCGATCGCATCACGTAGTCAAAATATGCTGATACTTCTAAAGCATCTTCTTCGCTCATCAGCGATAGTGCTTCTTCTTTCAAACAGCGCATACATTCAACTATGTTTCTGAGCGGAATTTCGAGGTTGTTATACATCTCTTTGATGCCAATCGTGCCGATTTCTTCTAGAGGCTTTTCGCTACCTGCTAATACGGAATAGGCGATCAGACGAATATACCAACCTTGATCGCGCTGGCAAGAAGCGGTTTTACGTTCGTTACCGCTATTGCTAGGAGTATTGGGAACTCGTTCCCAAAATCTCGCGCTACCATTTTGAACGATTCTTTGCTCGTTTTCTGCTAATATTTTGGCAATCCGAATTCTCTGTTCGCCTGTTTTAACAAAATTTTGATAGACCTGAATTTCTTTTGGTGCGGGATAGCGAGATTCACTATCGGCATTCAGAATTAATTCGGTAACAATGCTCATTGTTTTCTCCTAAAAATTGCTAAGTCATTTTGTCAAGTTGGTTTGAGTAAAATTGGCAAGCCAATCGGAAAGTCAAAAGACTTGCCAATAAATAGCCAGAGGATAGCTAAATGAGTGCTTAACTGGCGATCGCCTGTGGTGGAACTTCAGCGATTGCTGGCGCTTTGAACGCTACTGGAACGGCATCGCTACAAGCAAGATCTAAGGGGAAGTTATGAGCATTGCGTTCGTGCATGACTTCAAATCCTAGATTTGCCCGATTTAATACATCAGCCCAAGTTGGTAACACGCGACCTTGCGAGTCGAGGACTGAGTTATTGAAATTAAACCCGTTCAAATTAAACGCCATCGTGCTGATACCCAGCGCCGTAGCCCAAATACAAATCACGGGCCAAGCTGCCAAAAAGAAGTGCAACGAACGACTATTGTTGAAGCTGGCATACTGGAAAATCAGACGACCGAAATAACCGTGGGCGGCGACAATGTTGTATGTCTCCGATTCTTGTCCGAATTTGTAGCCGTAGTTCTGCGATTCGTTGTCACTTGTTTCGCGAATTAAGCTGGATGTCACCAACGATCCATGCATGGCGCAGAACAACGAACCTCCCAGCACTCCTGCAACTCCCAACATATGGAAGGGATGCATCAGAATATTGTGTTCGGCTTGGAAGACAAACATGAAATTGAAAGTACCGCTGATGCCCATTGGCAGACCATCAGAGAAGCTACCTTGTCCGATGGGATAAACCAAGAACACTGATGAGGTGGCAGCAACGGGAGCGGTATAGGCAACTGCAATCCAAGGACGCATCCCCAAACGATAGGACAACTCCCACTCGCGCCCTGCATAGCAACACAGAGCTGGGATGTAGTGAAAACCTATCATCTGATAGGGTCCACCGTTGTAAAGCCACTCATCCATCGATGCTGCTTCCCAAATAGGGTAAAAGTGCAAGCCAATGGCATTAGACATCGGCACTACGGCTCCAGTAATGATGTTATTGCCGTAGAGTAAGGAACCTGATACGGGTTCGCGGATACCATCAATATCTACAGGTGGTGCTGCGATAAAAGCAATGGTAAAGACGCAAATGGAGACTCCTAAAAGGGGAATCATCAGCACGCCAAACCAGCCGATATATAACCGATTTTCTGTGCTAGTCACCCAATTACAGAACCTTTCCCACGCAGGGACGCGGTTTAATTGACGCTGTAAAACTGTAGTCATATGTCAGTTATTAGTTGTCAGTTATCAGTGGAACCAGTGGCTGGTGGCTAGTGGCTGGTGGCTAGTTGTACTGGCACAAGGCGTTAGCCGAAAATAATTTCCTGCCTAAAAGCTATTTGGCAAGCATAATCTTGAACTCATCTTGTGTGTCATTACAGCTAGTAGCTAGAGTCTTTTCTAGTCACCAGTCACGAGTCACTAGCCACTCACTACTCATTACTCACTGCCATCAAGTCACTGGGGAATTGGTGTAACTGGCGATCGCGTGCCATATCTATGCCTAGATTTGCCCAGTCGATCGCGTCTGCCCATGTATTTACTGTTCTGCCTTGGCTCTCAATGTGGGTTGGCTCGAAGTTCAACTTTTCAAAGTTGAATGCTGCAATGTCAACCCCCAAAGCCGCAGACCAGATTCCTGCTACTGGAAAAGCTGCTAGGAAAAAATGCAATCGGCGCGAGTTGGGAAAGCTAGTTCCCCGCCAAATTAACCGCCACAAGTACAGTTGAGCTGCCCTAAAACTGTAGGTCGGGCGCTTTTGACCGAGCTTGTATCCGGCATTGGTCGATTCGCTCAATTCGTCGCTGCGATCGCCATCCATACGGATCAAGGTAGAAGTCACCAGGGAACCGTGCATAGCGCATAAGAAAGCACCACCCAAAACTCCGATGACTCCCAAGACGTGAAAAGGACTCATGAGAATGTTATGGTCTGCTTGAAACCGCAACATGAAGTTGAAAGTTCCAGAAATTCCCAGTGGCATTCCTGCTGAGAAGCTACCTTGTCCGACTGGATAGACTAAAAAGACCGAAATTGAAGCCGCAACGGGTGCAGTAAATGCTAAAGAAATCCAAGGTCGCATTCCCAAGCGATAGCTCAATTCCCATTCGCGATCTTGATAGCAAATAATGCCGATCAAGAAATGCAGCACGATCAGTTGATAAGGTCCACCGTTGTAGAGCCACTCATCTAAAGAGGCTGCTTCCCAAAGTGGATAAAAATGCAGTCCGATCGCCGCTGATGTTGGTACGACAGCAGCCGTAATAATGTTATTGCCGTCTAGTAGAGAGCCAGTAATCGGCGAACTCATACCGTCCATATCTACTGCTGGTGCGGCAATAATGGCAACGATAAACACGCTGGCTGCTGTCAGCATACAGGGAATCATTAGTACTCCAAACCAGCCGATATATAGCCGATTTTCAGTACTAGTCACCCAATTACAAAAGCGATCCCAAATACTAGTGCTTTGGCGTTTTTTTAATTCATTAGTGACTGGGATCTGTTCAGTAGGATCGCCACGAGTTGGAGTCGCGATCGCACTGTCTGTCTTTGACACCATGAGAATAGATGTTTAATAAAGGGCGAGAAATTCCCCACCGCAACAGTGTTTTAATCCTGATGCGATGGGTTGACTTTTGATAGTCGAATCAAAGCAATCAAAGTAGGAGCAACAAAACTTGTTGGACGTTGATTGTGTTTGAGAATAGGGAAAAAACCTGAAGAACCAATGAAGAAATGAAATTTGTTTACAAAAAGTAATAATTTCACCGAGAAAACGCTCGCGCGATCGCTTGCCTTGAAGTTACGATCGCCCTTACTGTCAGATGCTTGCAACTCAATGTGCTTGTTAGCAGCAACTCCCAAAAAGTCTTTTGTTCCTCGATGAGCATTGGCTCACTAAAAGTTGAAAATAGATTAAGAAAAATTAATTTTACTTGCTATAAGCAGACTAAAATTAGAGATTTGTGAATAATATTTGTCAAATAAGAAACATCGTCTACTTATATCCACTGGTAGAAAAAACTACTCAAAAAATGTATTGACACGGAGGCATTCGCACTTAGCATCTTAATAGCCAAGATTCTAGGATATAGCTTGAGCAACCATTCTAGCTAGAAGCTTTCTAGTAATTCGAGACCTGATAGCAGATTAAAATGTAATAAAAGCAACATACCTCTCGCTTTGCAACTGCTGGCTGAGAAATTTGGATATTTCGTAAGAAGTATTGACTGCTAGTAATTCTTGGCTAGCTATAGGAATCCGGTTCGATCGATCGACTTACTTGTGAAGATAGGGAAGAGGCAGAAGTCGTAAGTCGTAACACGCATCTCTCACTGACCAACTACCAATTACCAACTACCAATTACCAATTACCAACTCACTTATTTAATAGGTGATACAAAATGAGAATTTTACTCATAGAAGACGATGAATGTGTTGCTAAGGCTTTAAAAAATGTGCTTCAGCAGCAAAACTATGTCGTCGATACTGCAACTGATGGTCAGACTGGGTGGGATCTCATTCAAACTTTCACCTATGACTTAATTTTGCTAGATGTGATCCTGCCTAAGCTTGATGGTATTAAACTTTGCCAACGATTGCGCGATCGCAAATATCAAACCCCCGTGCTATTAATTACGGCGCAAGACTCTAGCGATCGTAAAGTGATGGGATTAGATGCAGGCGCAGATGATTATCTCGTCAAACCTTTCGATATGCCAGAATTACTGGCTCGAATCCGCGTACTGTTGCGACGACAAAGTAAACCAATCCTACAAGCTTTAGAGTGGGGAGACTTGCGGCTGCAATGCGGGACGTGTGAAGTAACATATGGCGATCGCGTCTTGCATTTGACACCGAACGAATATCGTCTGCTAGAGCTTTTCCTGCGCCATCCTCAGCTCGTCTTAAGCCGTGGTGAGATTTTAGATCGAGTTTGGGCAGTTCCAGAAGCCCCTAAAGAAGACACGGTGACGGCTCATATTAAGGGTTTGCGACAGAAATTGAAACAAGTCGGCGCACCTGCCGATTTAATAGAAACAGTATACGGTCTGGGTTATCGCCTGAAACAACCCGCACCGACAACTAAAAAAACAAAACTGCGCGGCGCGTCTTTACCTCAAAGTCAGGACTCGATCCAGCAGCAGACAAAAGCAGCCTTGGCAGAAGTCTGGGAAAAAATCAAATATCAAAGTAGCGATCGCGTTGCCGTGTTAGAGCAAGCAACCATATCCTTACTAGACAACAAACTCACAGAAGAATTGCGCGAAAAAGCGCGACAAGCAGCACACAAGTTAGCAGGAGCGTTGGGTATTTTTGGGTTTGCCAAAGGTTCGCGGTTGGCAAAACATATCGAGGATATCTGGCAAGCAGACGTAATTTTAGACCGTAGTGAGGCACTGCACTTATATGAAATGGTGATGGCATTGAAACGAGAAATTCAACGACCTAGCCTGAGCCAACTCGATCGCCCCTTACCGCGCCAGCAATCGATCGTCATGCTAGCAATTGATGGCGATGCCGGACTAGCAGAGCAAATCGTCAAGTTGGCTGCAACCGCAGGAATTGGAGTAAAAATTGCGCCGAATATCTCGGCAGCAAAAGCAGCGATCGCCCATTTAGAAAAGTTCAATCGCCTATCTCCAGCCGATGTAGTCATACTCAATCTTTCCCTTGCCAATACCACCGCCGCAGATTTAGCCATTCTTGCCGAACTGACAAACCGTACTCCACCAATTCCAGTCTTACTGTGTACCAGAGGCGATCGATTAAGCGATCGAATCGAGCTGTCTCGTTTGGGCGTTCACGCTTTTTTACGACAACCCTTCAACCCAGAGGAGGTGCTAGCAGCAGTTACGAGATTGCAACAAACTCGCTCTCATCCCACCAAAATTCTAGTTGTGGATGACGATCCAGAGATTCTGACGCTAATGCAAGCGTTATTAGAACCTTGGGGCATTCAGCTCAACACGTTGGAAGAACCATCGCGTTTTTGGGCAATTTTAGAAGAATTTGCCCCCGATATGCTTGTGCTTGATGTAGAAATGCCTCAGTTTAACGGCATCGATCTGTGTCAAATTGTGCGTAACGAACCACGTTGGCATAAACTACCCGTCCTCTTTCTTACAGCTCACACTGACGATCGCACCATACAACAAGTCTTTACCGCAGGTGCAAACGATTGTTTGAGCAAGTCGATTTTAGGTACGGAACTCGTAACTCAAATCTTTAATCGCTTGGGGCAAATGCGATTGATGCAGAGTATTCAGTAGGGAGTCGGGAGTCGGGAGTCGGGGACAAGGAGACAAGGAGGACAAGGAGGACAAGGAAGCTATTTTATCTAGCCACTAGCCACCAGTCACTGGTTCCACTAATAACTGATAACAGTAGTCAAATGCAAACAAATCGTTCCCTGTCAAATTCTACTTGTGGAGCGAGCGAAGAACAGATCGCTTCGCTGGAAGTGTTGCTACATCGGATGATGAATCGCATTCGTCAATCTTTGGAGTTGCCTGCGATTCTTTCAGGAACTGTTGCCGAAGTGCGTGCCTTTTTGGGAACCGATCGCGTGATGGTTTATCGGTTCGATTTAGATGGTAGTGGCGAAGTCGTAGCAGAATCGGTGCAGGAAGAACGTTTACCATCTTTACTGGGACAACACTTTCCTGCCGAAGATATTCCGCCCCTGGCGCGAGAGTTGTTTTTGAAGGCGCGTCAGCGTTCGATTGTTGATGTGGCAGCACAGGAAATTGGCTCAAGTTCGTTGGATTGTCCGGTTACCGGAGTATCGCTTCCAGAAATTGACATTCGATTTCGCCCTGTCGATCCTTGCCATGTGGAGTATCTCACTTCGATGGGGGTGCAGTCTTCTCTAGTCGTGCCGATCTTACATCGCGATCGCCTGTGGGGGTTGTTAGTATCCCATCACAGTTTACCGCGACAAGTTACAGACCGAGAGTTGCAGGTGGTGCAGTTGGTAGCAGATCAATTATCAATTGCGATCGCCCAAAGTACCTTGCTCGAACAAACTCGCATCCAAGCCCAACAAGAAGCCACGATTAACCGCGTGGCTAAATTATTGCATTCCATGACCGAGATGCAGTTACAGCAAGCGTTAGAGCTAACTGTCTCGGCGCTGGGGGGAACGGGTGGCAGAGTTTATATTAGTCCCCAAAGACCAGGAACCGCAGCGCAGTTGTTGACTTGTGGCGAACAACCGATTTGGCGATCTGAAGCGGGGTGCCAGTTGTATCTGGAAGAATATTCGAGTTGGCGATCGTGGCTAGACGCACAAACAACTGTGGATGACGATCGCTGTACTTGGGCGATCGCCGATTGGCACGGTCTAGAAATTCCTCCAGAATTGGCGCTGGCATGGTTTCCGGTGCGAATTCGCGGTTTGTTAATCGTGCGCTTGCAGTACCGACAGCAAATTTTAGGTTATTTGAGCGTATTTCGACGGGAAATTGAGATTGAAACCCTATGGGCGCGACGACCCGATCGCGACGATCCGCGCCACACGCGCCCGATTCAATCTTTTGAAACTTGGCGAGAATTAAAACAAGGACAAGCGCAAGCCTGGACGAGTGCGGAAATAGAACTAGCTCAAGCTCTAGGTAGCCATTTCGCTCTGGCAATTCAACAATACGAACTGTATTTGCAAGTTCATGCCCTCAACGCCGATTTATCTCGCGACATTCAAGAGCGCAGGCAAGCAGAGATTAAAATTTGTGCTTTAAATGCCCAATTAGAGCAACGAGTCGAGGAGCGAACCGCAGAACTACAACGTGCTAATATCGATTTACTCAGAGAAATTAGCGTGCGCGAACAGGCGCAAGCTTCCTTAGAACGCCTCAGCCGCCAAAATGAATTAATTCTCAACTCGGCAGGCGAAGGAATTTACGGTTTAAATGCTCAAGGCAAAATTACCTTTGTTAATCCCGCTGCCGCGAGAATGTTGGGATACCGAGTTAGAGAGCTAATTGGATCTAATTGCGATCGCGATTTAGAAATTCATGCCAGCTACTTTTTACCAGAAACGCGCGATCGCTCCAATGCTAAATTTATCCATGCCATCGTCAACCACTCCCAACCGGACGGCACGCCTTACACTTGGGAAGACAGCCCGATTTACGCTACCCTCCAAACTGGAGCAGTACAATACATAACCAACGATATTTTTTATCGTCGCGACGGGTCAAAATTTCCAGTTGAATACGTTAGCACTCCAATTCGAGAACAGGGAAAGATTGTCGGTGCAGTTGTCATATTTAAAGACATTACCGAGCGCCAAATTGTCGAGCGGATGAAGGATGAGTTTGTCTCAGTTGTCAGCCACGAACTCCGAACTCCTCTCACTTCAATTCGTACTGCTTTGGGTTTGCTAGCACGGGGTTTTCTAGAGACTCAACCAGCCAAACGGCAGCGGATGTTAGAAATTGCGTTTGACAATACCAACCGTTTAGTCCGCCTCATTAGCGACATTCTCGACATCGAACGGATCAATTCTGGCAAAGTCATTATGCACAAACAGCTTTGCGATGCATCTGAATTGATCGTCCAATCGGCAGAGGTTATGCAAGCAATGGCTGAGAAAGCAGAAATTAATCTGTGCGTCACACCAGTATCAGCAAAGTTGTGGGTAGATCCAGACCGAATCGTGCAGACGTTGACTAACCTACTTAGCAATGCGATTAAATTTTCCTCCCCAGGATCTACAGTGTGGCTGAGTGCGGAACTAGGGAGCAGGGAGCAGGGAGCAGGGAGCAGGGAAGAAGGACAAGGGGACAAGGGGGACAAGGGGGACAAGGAAGCAGAGGAGCAGAGGAGACTAGGAGCAATAACCAACCATCAACTACCAACTACCAACTACCAACTACCCATTACCAATTACCAATTGTCAACCAACATCACATTCCAAGTGAAAGACACCGGACGCGGTATTCCTGCTGATAAACTCGAATCAATTTTTGAACGCTTTCAGCAAGTCGATGCTTCTAACTCCGGTCATCAAGGCGGGACTGGCTTAGGACTAGCAATTTGCCGCAGCATCGTACAGCAACACGGAGGACAAATCTGGGTCGAAAGTGTTTTAGGGACAGGCAGTACTTTTTCCTTCACCCTACCCTTAGCAGAAAACAGTGACCGGTGACCAGTGACCAGTGAACAGTTATCAGTTGTCAGTTATTGTAGGGGCGGGTTTTTTGAGCCAACTTTTACTAAAACAAACAATTCTGCGGTCAAACCCGCCCGTACCAAAGTCGGAAATCGCGACCATCAACCATCAACTAATAATAAATAACCAATGACTAATGACCATGAAACGCATTTTAATTATTGATGACGAGCAGGATATTCGGGAAGCGACTCAAATTTGTCTGGAGATATCAGGGGAATGGGAAGTGCTGACAGCTAGCTCTGGTGCAGAGGGATTGGTGACAGCTGCATCCGAACAGCCTGACGCGATTCTGTTAGATGTGATGATGCCGGATATGGATGGATTAACTACATTCCAAAAGTTGCAAGCTCATCCTTTGACGCAAAATATTCCTGTCATTTTACTCACCGCTAAAGCTCAACCTGCGGAACAGAGACAGTTTACACAAATTCAGGTAGCGGCGGTAATTACTAAGCCTTACGATCCTTTTACCTTGGCTAATCAAATCGAGCAAGTTTTGATTGCTGCTAAGTCATGAAACAATTTGGTACTTAAATAAATAATTATTCATATTGTTTTCCATGAGTTGAATTACGTAGTTTATAGAGTCTTATAACTATATCTTTTTGCGTGTATATTATTGACTGTTTACATCCTTCATGAATTATTCATATTTTTTACCTACGCTACAAGATATAGCAGAGGTTGGCAGTTAGAAGTTGGAAGTCGGAAATCATAACTTTTGACTTTCCGTTTCCTGTTCCCCAATCGCTGACTTTTGTACGCACGGGTTTAGCAAAAGATCTCTGCCTACAGCAATTAAATCTTCGCTTCATACCCGCCCCTACGGTAACTGATAACTGATAACTGATAATTGTGGTTAATCGTGCATCTCGCCGTGTTTTACTGATTGAGAATGAGAATGCGATTCGAGAACTAGCTCAGATTTGTTTAGAAATCGCTGCTGGCTGGGAAGTTTTGGTTGCTGATTCACGTTGCGAAATTATTGTCTTAGCCCAGACAAGACAAGTCGATGCGATTTTATTAGACTTAGATGCCTGCACTACCAAGTATAGCGATCGCTCAGTAGAAGTTGCAGCAGATCTCACACCCGATCGCGACTGGTCAACAATCTTACAACAATTACAGCAAAATCCCGTGACTCAGCATATTCCCGTGATTTTATTAACCAATACCATACACTCTTATCAGTTACCACAATCGCTTGATTTAGGTGTAATTGTGGCGATCGCCAAGCCATTCGATTTATTAGCTTTGGCTAACCAAGTCGCGATCGCGCTGAACTGGAACTAGTGACAGAAAGCACTCGTCAAATTTACAATTTCTTCAAACTGGAAATTATCGACTAAATGCGCGATCGACTGGGCTAAAGATGCGTGTGATGGAGGAATTTGGGCGATTAATTGATGTAATAACTTAGCATTAACGCAAATCGCCGCTTGGCGCAATTGTTCGATCCATTCAACAGGCATGACTTGTAAGGATGAAGCATGAAGATTGCGGGTTGAATCGATCGCTTTTCTCCCTTCTTCCTCCTTGTAAATATACTGCACGCCAAGATATTCAGTCATTTTCTCAAATAGGACTTCGGCACGGAAAGGCTTGCGGATAAAGTCATCGCAGCCAGTAGCAACGGCAATTTGGCGTTCTTCCTCAAAAGCACTACCAGTTAAGACAATGATAATGGGAGCATCTGGGGCTGATTTAATTTGTTTGGTGGCTGCGTATCCATCCATGACAGGCATTCGCAGATCCATCCAGATTAGGTGCGGTTGCCAACTTTGCCAAATTGCGATCGCCTCTCGTCCATTCTCTGCTTCTCGCACGTCAAACCCTACAGGTTGGAGTAGTTCTAACAACAACTGTCGATTGCTGGGCTTATCCTCCACAATCAAAATTCGATATGCAGGCTGTCCCGCAGCTAACCCGATAACTTGTCTGGAGGTTGTTGGTGATGGAATGACATCGGCTGCGGTATTCTCTGCTTGAATATAAAACTCAAAGCAACTTCCCTCACCCAAACGGCTTTCCACCGTAATATTTCCACCCATCAATTGCACGAATTTGCGACTAATCGGCAATCCCAACCCCGTTCCCTCCTGAGAACTAATACCCGCTTCCGCTTGCACGAACGGATCGAAAAGGCGATCGACTTCTGCTGGAGCGATTCCGACTCCAGTGTCTGTGACTGAAAAAGTGAGTAGTGAGAATGAGTGGCTAGTGGCTAGTGGCTGGTGACTAGAATTGCTTCCTTGTCCCCCTTGTCCCCCTTGTCCCCCTTGTCCCCCTTGTCTCCCTTGTCCCCCTTCGCCCCCTAATCCCCACTCCCTTCGGTCGTGGGATCCCCGAGTTCCCCCTTGTCCCCCTTGTCCTTCTTGTCCTTCTTCCCTGCTCCCGACTCCCGACTCCCGACTTCCTAAACTAACGCGCAGAGTTACACTTCCAGCCTGAGTAAATTTAATCGCATTGCCAATTAGATTGACTAAAACCTGACGCAGTTTACTTTCGTCGGTGCGAATGCATTCAGGTAGATCGGGCGATCGCTCGACGATAAATTCTAACCCTTTGGATGTGGCTCTCAATTGAAACATTTGTTGCAGTCCATCCAGTAAATGATGCAGGTTGAAATCTTGCTCGTTGAGCGTAATTCTGTCTGCTTCAATTTTGGACATTTCCAATACGTCGTTAATTAAGGCGAGGAGGTGTTCCCCACTGCGGCTAATTGTATCGAGATATTCCTGTTGTTTGGGATCGAGTTGGTTGCTGCGAGTCAGGAGTTGCGTAAAGCCTAAAATTACGCTTAAGGGAGTGCGTAATTCGTGACTCATGTGAGAAAGAAACTTAGTTTTGGCATGATTTGCGACTTCTGCGGCTTCTTTTGCCTGCGCTAGGGCGGCTTCAGCAGCTTTGCGATCGCTAATATCGGCGATCGCACCTTCCAAACATCCTTCTGCAACGTTTAACCGTGCCGAAAATAACCCCCAGAATGTCGTCCCGTCTTGGCAGCGAAATTGCTGCTCGAAGTTATTAATTTCGCCTTGCTGTTGCACGATTTCGAGCATTTGCTGACGTTGGCTAGGATCGACGTAAAAATCGATAGTGCGCTTATGTCCGACGATCTCTGCTGCCGATTTATGTCCTAACATGTTCGCAAATCTCTGGTTAGCGGCTAAAATTAAGCCATCTTCCAGCCGCACGCGAAAAATGCCGAACAGGGAGTTCTCAAAAATTGCCCGTAATTTTACTTCGCTTTGTTGTACGGCGATCGCAGAGGTGCGGAGTTTCCAAATAATTGAAGTGGCAATTCCAATGACTAGTAATGTAGAGAGTAGATAAAGTGCCAGTCGATTCAGACTTGCCGTATCGAGTGCTTGTTGATAGGCGTTGTAGTAAGTTTGGGCAATGTCTTCACCGCGATCGCCAGTCGGTAGCGACAATATGTTATTTACTAAGCGATCTCCTTGGGGACGGCGCGCTAAGATGATTCGGGCATGGGCGATCGCTCGTTTTACATCCGCACGTTGAGCCGTAGGGCGAGATACAGCAAGAATTTGAGAAATTGTATCTTCAATCTCTGGTTTTAATTCTTGGCTGGTGGTGAGGTTGAATAACAGTACGTCCTGCAATAATTTATTCAGAAGAGCTGCTAAAGTTGGATCGATCGTCTGATTCTGGAGCAAACTATTGACAGAAACAGGAAAATATGATTCGGAATTACGCAAAATAGCTATTTGAGACTTAAACTGTTCGATCTGGCTTTCCTTGTCCTGATAGAGTTGAATATGTAGTTCAATAGCGCGATCGATTGACTGTCGTTCGCCTGCATCAATAAACGCCGGAATTTGTTGTAGATCTGCTTGAATTCGTTTTAGTTTTGCCAATTCATGTACGATTGGATCGTAGTACGGCAGCAATCCCAACCGTGCTTGCAAGACATTTTGATTTATCCGCGCATCGAGTTCTTGAATTCGTAGTAAATTGCTAATGTAGCGATTGTGTCGATTGGGCTCGATCGCTTGTGACTTCATCCACAGCAGTAAAAATAAGATGACTGCACCCGTTGGCAGCAAATAGTCACTCAGGGCAGAAGTGAATTTTTTCAAACGCAGTGGACGCATATCAATTACCAATTACCGATCGCCAGATTTTAATTCAGAATGCTCTCCCGTGAGAGTGCGGAGGAACTGAACGATTAACTGGGTATCTTTAGCAGAAAGCGATCGCCCTAGTTGATACTTTGCCATGATATTAATTGCTTGTTCTAACGTCCGAGCGGAACCATCGTGAAAATAGGGTGCTGTTAAGGCAACATTGCGGAGGCTAGGGACGCGAAAGACAAACATATCCGCCTCATTTTGAGTGACGTTATAGCGCCCTAAATCTACTTTCGTAATCTTACCGCGATCGCGAAAATAGTCGCCCATAATGCCAAACTTTTGAAACAAATTGCCTCCCACATTCATTCCTTGATGGCAACTAACGCAACCGTAAGCTTGGAATAGTCGATAGCCTTCTTTTTCTGTAGCATTAATCGCAGATTTATCGCCGCGTAAGTAGCGATCGAAGCGCGAATTGGGAGTGTATAGCGATCGCAAATAAGTGGCGATCGCATCTACAACATTTGTGGCTGTCAAACCATCAGGATAATTTTGGTTAAACGCCCGTACATAGTCTGGAACCCGTTGCAACTTTGGCAGCAAAACTTGCCATTCAATTCCCATTGCTGTTGGATTTTGAATCACGGCTGTGGTGAAGTCTTCCAACGTGGCAAATTTACCATTCCAATTCAAGTAAGCATTAAATGCTGAATTATATACAGTTGGAGCATTAATGTTACCTACTTTACCATTCACGCCAATTGAAAAAGCCTTGTTATCTGCCCCCCCGCGATTGAGAGCGTGACAACTGAGGCAAGAAATTTTATTATCTGAGGAGAGTCGCGGCTCGTGAAACAGTTGCTCGCCCAACGCCACCTTACCTCGATCCAAGGAAATCTGGAGTGGAATTGGTTGAATCGGTTCATCGACTTGTACGGTTTCTATGCGTTCAAACACAGCTTCTCTCATTGGTTGGGGCGTTTGGATGCGTTGCCACCAAATGGCTACCAATGTTGCCAAAAATACCAATGCAACAAGATATATCCTGCGAAGAACTTGCTTAGTCATTAATAAGAGGTTTTTGTTATATAGCGTTTCTATTTGATTCATGAACGTGGGGCGGGCTTCTAGCTTGCCGCAGGCTAGAAGCCCGCTTTACAAATCATTTAGAACTGCTATATAGCGTTTCTATTTGATTTGCGAACATTTTGTCAAGGCTATTAATAGTTAATAGTGGCTGACCATCGATCGTTAACCATTGACAGTCCTGATAGAAATTTTACTTCGCTGTTTAGACCCGCTATATAATTATCAGACGAGTCGATTATTTTTATGCAGAATAAGAAAAATGGAGATATTCTGATCGTCGATGACAAGCCGGATAACCTACGGTTATTATCTGCTATGTTGAGCGATCGCGGTTATGAAATACGCGCAGTGATGAGCGGATCGGCGGCTTTAATGGGAGCGCAGGCACAGCCCCCAGACTTGATCTTATTAGATATTAATATGCCTGAAATGAACGGGTATGAAGTTTGTCAGCGCCTCAAAGCAAATCATCTGACTCAAAATATTCCCATCATTTTTATCAGTGCGTTAAACGAAGTTTTGGATAAAGTCAAAGCCTTTACATTTGGTGGAGTCGATTACATCACCAAACCATTTCAAGAAGAGGAAGTCTTCGCCCGCATTGAAACGCAGCTATCTTTACGTCGGATGCAAGTAGCATTACAAACCCAAAACGATCGCTTGCAGCAAGCAGAAGCCGATCTCCGCCGCGCCTTGGAACAGGAACGGATGTTAAACCAGCGGATCGAAGCAATGACTGCAATAGAAGAACGCCATCGCATCGCCCGTGACATTCACGACTCTCTGGGACATATTTTAGTCGGACTCAACATTCAAATGGAAACCGCGCTAACGCTTTGGCAAACAGCACCCGATCGCGCTTTTGAGTTTCTGGGCGAAGCAAAAAAACTAGGCACTGAGGCATTAAATGCCGTGCGCCGTTCGGTAACAGATATTCGGTCAGATCCGCTGCAAGGTCAATTATTAGATCGGGCGATCGCTGCCTTAATCGCAGAATTTCATCACACAACAGGCATTGCCCCTGAGTGTCAGCTCGATCTCTCCCTTCCCTTTTCTAACTCAGTAAATACTGTGGTATATCGAATTGTGCAAGAAGGATTGACAAATATCTGCAAACATGCAAAAGCTACATCTGTTCAGTTACAAATTCAAACCACGCCCACCGAGCTATCACTGAAGCTGCAAGATAATGGTGGCGGCTTTTGTGCAGATGAAAACCAGAATGGCTTTGGATTGCAGGGAATGCGCGAACGAGTGCTAGCGGTTGGAGGACAGTTAGAAATTACCAGCGCACCTGGCAAAGGATGTAGAATTACAGCCAGATTTCCTAGAAATGAGGGAGTCGTGTAGAGGCGGGTTTTTAGAGCATACTTTTAGTAAAACAAAGAGTTCTGCGGATAAACCCGCCCGTACCGGAGTCGGGAGTAGAGATCGAGAGTAGTGTCTGGTGCGTGGTGAATAGTATAAATACCAATTACCAACTACCAATTACCAATTACCAATTACCAATTAAAATGATCCGGGTGCTACTAGTTGAAGATCAAGAAATCGTCCGACGCGGCTTGAAAACCTTGCTGGAAATTAAACCTGACTTGCAAGTAGTGGGAGAAGCTAGTAACGGACAGCAAGCAATTGACGCAGTCAGATCGCTATACGCCCAATCCGATCCACCAGATATTGTCCTCATGGATATTCGGATGCCAGTTATGGACGGCGTGACGGCAACTCAACAAATGTGCCAGGAATTTACCAATATTAAAGTTTTAGTTCTAACTACATTTGACGATGCCAATTATGTATCGGAAGCTCTACGCTTTGGTGCAAAGGGATATTTATTGAAAGACACTCCTGCGGAGGAACTAGCAGAAGCCATCCGCAGCGTTCATAAAGGATATACTCAATTTGGTCCTGGCATTATCGAAAAAATTGCTCCCACGACACCCTCCCCAGCACCAACTCCATCCCCAGAAGAACCGCCACCAGGATTTACAGAACTAACGCAACGCGAACGACAGGTGTTACGCCAAATCGCCGCAGGTGCTAGCAATCGAGAAATCGCTCAGACGCTTTTTCTTTCTGAAGGGACAGTCAGAAATCATATTTCTCGAATTTTGACACGCTTGGATTTACGCGATCGCACCCAAGCCGCAATTATTGCCAATGCATTTCTCTCCTGGTTGAAAGAGTAGGGACAGTTATCAGTGACTAGTGGCTGGTGGCTAGTGACGAGAATTGAGTCCAGCCACTAGCCACTAACCACTAGCCACTCTCTTGCCATGACAAATGTAATGGTAGAAAAATGACATTTATTCGATGCGATCGCACCTTTGCTGCTCGTAAATTAGAACCATTGCGACAGTATGACAAGGAGCAAGCATAGGAGGTAGTCGGATGATGTCCAAAATTACAATGGCACAACTAACACAGACATGGCGATCGCAGTTAGCTGAAGACTACCCGCAAGCCAGTGTAGCCAATAGAGACAGTATTGTTCGGTGGTTGCTTGGCGACGACTTAGAACGATTTGACAACCTGACTTCAGCTCAACTACACGTGACTCAACAAGCATTGTCATTTCGCTATCGAATTCTGCAAAAGCGTTATTTAGGCATACCACCAGAACGAGCTTATCGCCGCCTCATCAGTCGTTTGAGTAGTTTATTGGTACTGCGGCACAAAGTTCGCGCTTTAGTTGCCCTCAGTCGCGATCGCCACCGCACTGTGGTAGATGTCATTCAAGAAGTCTTGCAGGAATTATTGCTGCGCGATCGCTACATTCAACAACAAGTAGCCTGGATTGCCCAGTGTACAAACAATTTCCAACTCCGTAGTGCTTTACTATTCGCCAGTATAGAAGAATATTCCATGCGTCCGATCCGCGATCGACCTCTGTTAGTCTATCGGACGATTGACTATTTACAGCGTACGGCACGGGGAGGAATCACTTACTCACCTAACAGCGAGCAATTACAACTCGTGTCAGACGAATTTTTCACGGAGGAAAGCGACAATTCTTTCAGCTGGCTGGATAACCATGCCTTAGTTGCATATCAAGAGGCTGAAACCGAGGCAGAACAAAAAGCGATGCACGATGCTGTCAAACAAGAATTGTCCGATTATTTGCAGGTAAAACTAGGGATGGAAGCAGTACAGTGGTTGCAGCTTTATCTCCAAGGTAAATCGCAGCAGGCGATCGCCAATCAATTAAATTTGGACGTGCGACAAGTTTACCGACTGCGGGAAAAAGTCTGCTACCATGCAGGACGAACTTTTGCCCAGAAAAAACAACCAGAACTCGTAGCTAACTGGCTGAAAGCAAAAGTTGCCGAACACCAAAGTTGAAGACTTCCAGCCGCTCGGGATGCCTTGCTCATTTTCTTTTCGCCGTTGCGGATCTTTGACTCAAGAGTGCTTGCACATCTTTACATCATCATATAGCATCAGTTTTTTTGACTTTTGACCGAATAGGGATAAGGGAGCAGAGAGCAGGGAGTAGTAGTATACAAAAAAACTTCAGCGTAACGCATCACTCTCAGTTTTTGGTGCGTTACTGAGATTTTTTCAACAATCAAACCGGATTCCTATAGTCAGAAACTATACAGCAAAAATGTAAGCTTTTATTAAGCTACTACCTTTCTTCATTAGTTCTTCATTTTTTTTTCCTATTCTCCAAAAAGATAAAGATGCTAGTGCTTGAGTTTGAATACTCAGATTAAGACAACAGCCAAACAAACTAAACTCCTCGGAGTCTTTCATTGCCAGAAACAAAGTAAGTTATCACGCTATCCGGTGTAACTTGCGATCGAACTCTGGCTTTTTTCTCTATTAACTAGCGATTGAAAAGTCAAAAGTCAAAAGTCAAAAGTCAAAACTATCTCTCGCGAATGACCAATGACCAATGACCAATGACCAATGACCAATTATGTTTCTCGTATAACCAAGGAGGAATTTAATGACAATTACTCCAGAGCGAGAGCAAAAAGTAAGGGTTGTGGTCGATAACGATCCGGTTCCTACCTCACCTGAGTTATGGGCAAAACCAGGACACTTCGATCGCACTCTTGCTAGAGGTCCCAAAACGACTACTTGGATCTGGAACCTCCATGCTAATGCTCACGATTTCGACACTCATACCAGCGATTTAGAAGATATTTCCCGCAAGATTTTCGCTGCCCATTTCGGTCACTTAGCTGTTATATTTATCTGGCTGAGTGGCATGTACTTTCACGGCGCGAAATTCTCCAACTTTGAAGCTTGGATGGCAAATCCAACTGGTGTTAAACCCAGCGCCCAGGTAGTTTGGTCGCTTGTCGGTCAAGATATTTTAAATGCCGATGTTGGTGGTGGCTTCCACGGAATTCAAATCACGTCAGGACTATTTCAACTCTGGCGGGCTGCTGGCATTACTAATACTTTTCAGCTTTACTGTACCGCGATCGGTGGTTTGGTAATGGCAGCGATAATGCTCTTTGCTGGCTGGTTCCACTATCACAAACGCGCTCCCAAATTGGAATGGTTTCAAAATTGGGAAGCGATGATGAACCACCACTTAGCAGGATTGCTAGGCTTGGGTTGCCTGGGTTGGGCAGGGCATCAAATTCACGTTGCTTTGCCCGTTAACAAACTATTGGATGCTGGGGTCGCTATTAAAGATATTCCCCTGCCTCACGAATTCATTTTGAATACAAGCTTAATGGCAGAGTTATATCCCAGCTTTGCCAAAGGTTTAGTACCCTTCTTTACCCTGCAATGGGGACAATATGCCGATTTCCTTACCTTTAAAGGTGGTCTGAATCCGGTCACGGGTGGTCTGTGGTTGTCAGATACCGCTCACCATCATTTAGCGCTTGCGGTGCTGTTCATCGTTGCCGGACACTTCTACCGCACTAACTGGGGTATCGGTCACAGTTTCAAAGAAATGTTGGATGATGCCAAATCTCCCAACATGCTGCCATTTTTAAACTTTATCGGTCCCGTGGGTCATGAGGGACTCGATAAAATCTTCGAGACTTCTTGGCACGCTAATCTATCTATCCACTTAGTACAGTTTGGAACGGCTAGCCTACTGGTGGCGCACCACATGTATGCTATGCCTCCCTATCCCTACCTAGCAACAGATTACGCTACTGCCCTGTCTCTATTTACTCACCACGTCTGGATTGCCGGATTCTGTATCGTCGGTGGCGCAGCCCACGCAGCTATTTTCATGGTACGGGACTACGATCCAGCCCATCACGTCAACAACATATTAGATCGAACCCTCCGTCACCGCGATGTCATTATTTCTCACCTCGCTTGGGTTTGTCAGTTTTTAGGCTTTCATAGCTTTGCTATGTACTGCCACAACGACACCATGCGAGCTTTCGGTCGTCCCCAAGATATGTTCTCAGATACGGGAATTCAGCTACAACCAATTTTTGCCCAGTGGATTCAGCACATCCACACCGCAGCCGTGGGAGCGGCGCAGGTGGCTCAACCCTTGGGTGATGTCTTTGGTGGCGTGCGGGGAATCGAACTCTCAGGACTCGGTACGACAGCTCCAGGCATCGGCGCACCCGTCAGCTACGCTTGGGGTGGTGGTATGGTTGCAGTTGGTGGTAAAGTCGCCATGATGCCGATCGCACTGGGTACGGCAGACTTCTTGATCCACCACATCCACGCTTTTACAATTCACGTCACGGTACTCGTACTATTTAAGGGCGTACTATTTGCCCGTGGTTCGCGTTTGGTTCCAGATAAAGCAAACTTGGGCTTCCGCTTCCCTTGTGATGGTCCAGGTCGCGGTGGTACGTGTCAAGTATCGGCTTGGGATCACGTCTTCCTGGGTCTATTCTGGATGTACAACTCGCTGTCAATGGTAGTTTTCCACTTTAGTTGGAAGATGCAATCAGATGTTTGGGGAACGGTCGATTCAGATGGCATTGTCACGCACTTGACCGGAGGTAACTTTGCTACCTCGTCGATTACCAATAACGGGTGGCTGCGCGATTTCCTCTGGGCGCAATCGGCACAGGTGATTCAGTCTTACAACTCATCCCTGTCTGCCTACGGTCTGATGTTCCTAGCCGGACACTTCATTTTTGGCTTTAGCCTCATGTTCCTGTTCAGCGGTCGGGGCTACTGGCAAGAACTGATCGAATCGATCGTTTGGGCGCACAACAAATTAAAAGTTGCCCCAGCAATTCAGCCGCGTGCTTTGAGCATCGTCCACGGTCGAGCTGTTGGTGTCGCTCACTACCTCTTAGGAGGAATTGTGACAACCTGGGCATTCTTCCTCGCTCGCATGTCGGCAATTGGTTAGTGGTAATGGGTAATGGGTAATGAGAAGACGTAGGGGCGGGTTTTGACCAAAAATTTTCACTTAAGGTTGTCAACCTATTTGCGCGCACCCGCCCGTACAAAAATCAAAAGTCGAAATCAAACAACTACCAACTACCAATTACCAATTACCAATTACCAATCAAATAAATTTGAACCGAAACAAAGAATATGGCTACAAAATTTCCAAAATTTAGCCAAGACCTTGCTCAAGACCCTACGACCCGTCGTATTTGGTATGCGATGGCGACTGCTCACGATTTTGAACTCCACGATGGCATGACGGAGGAGAATCTTTATCAAAAGATTTTTGCTTCTCACTTCGGTCATTTGGCGATTATCTTTCTGTGGGCATCGGGGGTTTTGTTTCACGTCGCTTGGCAAGGCAATTTCGAGCAGTGGATTAAAGACCCTTTAAATGTGCGTCCGATCGCCCATGCGATTTGGGATGCTCAATTTGGTCCACCCGCGATCGAGGCTTTTACGAGAGCCGGAGCAACTAACCCAGTCGATATCTGCTATTCCGGTGTTTATCACTGGTGGTACACGATCGGGATGCGGACGAACAACGAACTTTATGTTGGTGCGATCTTCTTACTTTTACTCGCAGCTTTGTTCTTGTTTGCTGGTTGGTTGCACCTCCAACCTCGATATCGTCCTACTCTCGGTTGGTTCAAAAGTGCCGAACCACGTTTGAATCATCACCTAGCTGGTTTGTTCGGTGTCAGTTCCCTAGCTTGGGCGGCTCACTTAATTCACGTTGCAATTCCCGAATCTCGCGGGCAACATGTGGGTTGGGATAACTTCTTGTTTACCCCGCCGCATCCAGCGGGTTTGGGTGCGTTCTTTACAGGAAATTGGAGCGCTTACGCCCAGAATCCCGATACGGCTCAACATGTGTTTAACAGTTCTCAAGGTGCAGGAACGGCAATTCTGACGTTTTTGGGCGGTTTTCATCCTCAAACTCAATCTTTATGGTTGACGGATATGGCGCATCACCACGTGGCGATCGCCGTCTTGTTCATAATTGCCGGACACATGTACCGTACCAACTGGGGGATCGGTCACAGCATCAAAGAGATGCTGAACTCCAAATCTTTTTTTGGGGCAAAGGTTGAAGGTCCTTTCAACTTACCGCACCAAGGATTGTACGACACGATCAATAATTCGCTTCACTTCCAACTGTCTTTTGCTTTAGCTGCTTTGGGTGTAGCAAGTTCTTTGACAGCACAGCATATGTATTCGATGCCACCCTACGCTTTCATCGGGCAGGACTTCACGACTCAAGCAGCACTGTATACCCATCATCAGTACATTGCTGGGTTTTTGATGGTAGGGGCATTTTCCCATGCTGGTATCTTTTGGATCAGAGACTACGATCCAGAACAAAACAAGGGTAATGTCCTAGATCGGATGCTGCGTCACAAAGAAGCGATTATTTCCCACTTGTCTTGGGTGTCTCTTTTCCTGGGTTTCCACACTCTAGGCTTATACGTCCACAACGATGTAGAAGTTGCCTTTGGTGCGGCAGAAAAGCAAGTGCTGATCGAACCAGTGTTCGCTCAGTTTATCCAAGCAGCTCATGGTAAGGCGTTATACGGGTTTAATACGCTGTTATCAAACCCAGATAGTATTGCTTCTACAGCTTGGCCCAACCATGCTAATGTTTGGCTACCGGGATGGTTAGATGCGGTCAATAACACGACGAACTCCTTGTTTTTGACGATTGGACCTGGAGACTTCTACGTTCACCACGCGATCGCCCTTGGTTTGCACGTCACCACTTTAGTTCTGGTCAAAGGTGCCTTAGATGCTCGCGGTTCCAAGCTGATGCCCGACAAAAAAGACTTCGGCTATGCCTTCCCCTGCGATGGTCCCGGTCGCGGTGGTACTTGCGATATCTCTGCATGGGACGCTTCTTATTTAGCCGTGTTCTGGATGCTCAATACTTTGGGTTGGGTCACTTTCTATTGGCACTGGAAACATTTAGCAATTTGGGAAGGGAATATAGCTCAATTTAATGAGTCTTCCACCTATCTCATGGGTTGGTTCCGAGATTACCTCTGGTTGCATTCTGCTCAGTTGATTAATGGTTACAACCCATACGGTACGAATAGTCTAGCTATTTGGTCGTGGATGTTTCTCTGGGGTCACCTGGCTTGGGCTGTGAGTTTCATGTTCTTAATTACTTGGCGGGGTTATTGGCAAGAATTGATTGAAACTCTGGTCTGGGCGCACGAAAAAACACCATTATCTTTCGGATATTGGAGAGATAAGCCTGTAGCATTATCTATCGTTCAAGCTCGTCTAGTTGGCTTGACTCACTTCACCGTTGGCTATATTGCTACCTATGGTGCTTTCTTGATTGCGTCAACGGCTGGAAAATTTGGCTAGCCTAGAGCAAAAATTTTAGGGCAGATTCTACAAGAAATACATTTGTTGTTTCTGCCCTAGAAATTGGCTTTATCAGTTGCGAATTTAGACTCTCCTCTCCCGGTGGACGTACCAGGAGAGTTCTTTGAAAACCATGAGTTAATGCTTTCTATATTCGCGTTTATCTGCGTTACAACTCATAAAAAAATGCTTATTTGAGAAGTCGCACATAAGAAGCAAGATCGGAGGATCGACAACTTTAATTAGGAGAAAATCAAAAATGACTAATACTGCAAATCCATCTGTAGAATCAAAATTGAACTATAGGCTCGATACCGATCCCGTTCAACCCTATAAAGGAGATCCGTTTAACAGTAATTTCTCTACAGCTATTACCGATTCTCCCTTAGCTAGAGCTTTTATTAACAATCTTCCTGCCTATCGCAAAGGACTCACTCCTTTTATGCGTGGTTTAGAAATTGGCATGGCTCACGGCTATTTTCTAGTGGGACCAGAGGTTGTGGTTGGACCATTACGAGAGACAGCTCATGGTGCTAATTTAAGTGGATTGATTACAGCAATATATATAGCTGTATCAGCTTGTTTGGGAATTTCTATTTTTGCAATCACGACCTTCCAAGGCGATCCTAGAGGTGCTTATGGCTCTACTTCTAAAGATTCACTCAGACCGTTACGCAATCGCGATGAATGGTATCAATTAAATGGTGGAATTTTTCTAGGAGCAATGGGAGGAGCTGTATTTGCTTATTTACTACTAGAAAACTTCGATGCTCTAGACTCAATTTTGCGGGGTGGGGTTAATGTTAATTAGTGCGGAGGTAGGCATTGCCCATCCTACACACCTTATCAATTACCAATTGCCAATAAAAACTGGAGAATAGCATCATGGTAGATATGACACAATTAACAGGGTCTTATGCTGCTTCGTGGTTGCCTTGGATTATGATTCCTTTAATATTTTATATTTTGCCGTTTCCAGTATTTGCCCTAATATTTATTTGGATTGAAAAAGAAGCAGGAACGGCTGACGAAGAAGTATGATTGCAAAGAGAGAGAAAACTAATATATCTCGGTTTGTGAGGCAAAGAGCTTGAGTATCCTCTCTAATCTCTCTTATAAAAGAGGCAAGAAACCCTGTCAGTTCTATTTGCTTTACAAATTTTTTCCTGTAGAGACGTTACATGTAACGTCTCTACAGGAAAACCAATTTTTAGTTATCTTTCTTCTGTCACACTAGCAGAATAAAAGTAGAAGTTAAGCGGAATTTAGCTGAACATAAGTAATTGGGACAGTATGGAAGTCATTCATATAAGCCATCAGTTTGAAGAAGCCACGTTTAAGTTCTGGAATCGGAAAAACTTGCAAGAACCTATCCCACTAACTTGGGAAACCAGACGTAGGATGTGGCGAGGAGAAGGAAAGCATCAAAACACACTTTCAGGCGTTCAAGCTCGAACAACGAGTCTTCTATACTTGCGTTGAAACCAGGAGAAAGAGCGCTCCTGTTGATAGCGCGGTACAACTTCCTTGATTGGTCTGCCCTTGGGCTTTTTCCCTCCCAGATGCCGTTTGCGGGGGAAAAAGAGCCGCGCCTCGGCTCCGTACTTCCAGTCGATCATTCCCTTTTCCTCTGCCAATGCCAAAATCCGTCTTTTTAGTTTTTCCAGTGTTCCGTCTTCATACCATCGCGCTTTGCCATCGGTGGGCAGAACTCTTTGATGCCCATTGCGCCCCTCGTGGTATGTCGCACCATCGACAACCAGTAATTAATACGTATAACTGAGTATTCAAAACGTTTTTAGGTGCGTTTTATCGGCGTTTACGTTCTCGACTTGGCTCTCCTAAAGCTATTACTGCTACTGCTCACAAAATTGCGCGGATTTTTTACCAACTTTGGACAACCGGAGCAGATTACACTGATCCTGGCATGGATTATTATGAGCTGCGTTATCGCGAGCGAATGGTCAACAACCTTCACAAAAAAGCCCAGGCTTTTGGTTTTGAGCTTATTCCTCAGCCATCAGAAAATCTGGTTTCTTAGAAGAGGGATAAGTGTTGTTGGTATTTTTGAGCGATCGCTGTAGCAAATTCGCTCATTTCTCTAGCTTTTTGTTCTGCAATTTTGGCAAGTTCAGTAATTTCAGCTAGTTTAGCTTGCTGTTCTTCAGATAAAGATTCTTGTGTCATACTCAGAAATACAATAAATTGCGATCGCACCCCTCCTCTAACTTAAAGCCATGCGATCGCCTTTTACCCTCTATCTATTTACCTCCAACAAGCGCGAAGTCATAAACCGATCCATCCAATTTTCGAGATAAGCTATATTTGCCCGCTGTTCTGACGGATCTTCAGTATTTGCCGGATAAGGCATCAACCCTAAAATTGCGGCTGTGGTGACGCAGAACATTGACTTTTGGAAAGTCATACAAATTTGTACCCGCAAGTCATCTTCTCCACGCTTGGTGCGCCGATAGACTTCATGCAGATATTCGGGTAAGTAATGCCGCATATCCTGCATTAACAGCGTCGGAGGAATGCCAGCACCACCAATTGGTAACGGATCTGCATATAACGCACCATAAGCAAATCGCGCTTGATCGGGGGGAATTTGATGTGCTTGAGCGTTGTAAGAAATTGTCCCTTGAAACGGCGTGCCTCGGAAGAAAACTGCCTCTACGTAGGGTACAGCTGTATCGGGAAGGAAAGTTAAACCCGCACTTTTGGGAATAATTTCGTACTGTTTGCCTTTAATTTTCACCGTGTAAGTAATTGGTGTATTGGCATCGGCAACCAAACCATTTAAGATATGCTCGACTACCTGCGGAATAGTTTTGATTTCACCGCGATCGTAGCGATCGCTCAGCTTCAAAAACATATCGCTCATGATGTGCCAAAATTGCCCCAACCCACTGTAATAAGCTTGCTGACGTACCAATTCTGGAAGAAATTCTGGGAAAAGTTGGTTCAAGCCCAAAACCAAAGGATTATTTTTAAACTTTGCCTGAATCGCTGCTGCTGCTCGTTCTTTAAATTCCAGCGTATCTAAATAAGCATCCAAACCGCCGCCACCATGCCAGAACATAGCTTTCATGCAGTATTCAGCGTATTCAAAATTGATGCGATCGTGCCACCAATGACGGAGCAATTTCCTAATAGAAAATTCACCGTTAAAATACTTAAAGAAGGGGAAAAAGACTAAAAACTGATTTTCTGATATATATGTTAAATTCCGCCAGTAGGCATCTAAAACCACACCGTAGCTTTTGAGAATTCCTACAACTTCTAAAACATTTTCAGGAGTATCTGCAAGTAGAGCTTCTCCTGTTTGCAACCTTTGAATGTATTCTGCTAAAGGATGGCTGGTAGGCTTGTTAGTGATGCTGACCATATCAGGTATTAGTTAATCAGTTATCAGTTATCAGACATGAAATGCAACGTCTGTACAAAGAGCTTGGTAAGTGTTTTTTTGATAAAACAAGACTTTATTTTTTATTGTTTCACACATTGGTTAGCAAAATCTGCCCCTACAGGTATGAATCTCAATAGTAGGGACAGATTTTATTCAAACCAATTTACAATTGCGGATTCTTGACTGCGAGATGAGCGATCGCCTCTACATTATTTACCATAGCTGTAGTTGTCCGTTCGCTCCACCGTGCCATCCAACTCGGTTGAATTCCCAACACGACGATCAGTATTGCTAACGCGATCGCGGGGATGCGATCTGACCAGTAAACTTTAGGTAAATTCTCAACCTGGGGCGATAGCCGTCCGAAAAAGGCGCGGTTTACCAAGAGTAAGAAATATACCGCAGTCAAACCAGTCCCCACCATACTGAGGAGAGTTTGGGTAGGGAAGACGGGAAAACTGCCGCGAAACACGAGAAACTCTGCCACAAATCCTACCATACCAGGAATTCCAGCGCTTGCCATTACGCCTAAAATCATCAAGCTGCCAATGACAGGTAAACCTCGTTCGGGGTTGAGTAGTCCTCTTAACACTTGAGTATCGCGACTACCCGCTTTTTCGTAAACGACTCCCACCAGCAGAAACAGGAGTGCTGAAATTAAACCATGACTGAGCATTTGCAATACTGTCGCCAAAATACTCAAAGGTGTCGCTGCCGCTGCTGCCAGTAACACGTATCCCATGTGACCGATAGAGCTATAGGCTACCATCTTTTTCATATCAGTTTGGGCGATCGCGCAGGAAGCCCCATACAGCACGCTGACCACTGCCCAAGTTGCCAGCCAAGGGGCAAATGCTGCCCAAGCCTCCGGTAACAAGTCCATGCCAAAGCGCAACAAACCATAAGTTCCCAATTTCAATAATACCCCTGCCAGCAGCACGGAAACGGGTGTAGAAGCCTCGACGTGAGCATCTGGTAGCCAAGTATGGAAAGGAACCAAAGGAATTTTAATCCCGAAGCCGACAACAATTGCCCCTAGTAAAATCAATTGTGCTGTCAACGGTAAACCCAGCGCCGCCGTGCGTAAGGGTTCGTAAGCAAAAGAACCCGTACCGCTTAATAAAACCAAACCCAAAAAGGCAGCTAAAATCAGAATGCCTGAAATTGCCGTATAAATTAGAAACTTCGTCGCTGCATAGCCGCGCCTTGCGCCACCCCAAATCGCAATTAACAAATATAGGGGAATCAGTTCCAGTTCGTAGAACAGAAAGAATAGCAAGAGATCCTGAGATAGGAAAGCTCCAGCAACACCGGTATTGAGTAGCAGAATGAGAGAATAGTAGAATCGCGATCGCGCCACTTGGTTATTGGTGCTGTAAAGTGCAACGCAAGTGAGTAAGCCATTCAACACCAATAATGGGAAAGATAATCCATCCACGCCTAAGCGATAGCTCAAACCCAAAGCATCTATCCAAGGTAGTGCTTCTTGAAACTGAAAAGCACCATCCGCCGGATCGAATCGAAACCCGAGAACAATACTCCAAATAAATGTAGCAGCAGTAACTGCTAGAGCAATATAGCGCGATCGGGTCTCACCTGGAGGCAAAACCCAGATTAGCACCGCACCTAAGACTGGTAAGCAAATGAAAGCACTGAGCATTGGAATTGGGTAATGGGTAATGGGTAATGGGTAATGGGTAATGGGTAAGAGTTGATAGTTAACGGTTAATAGTTGATAGCAAGACGCGATTGACAATACACAATTGCCAACCACCAATTACCAATTACCAATCACCATCTACTGAAAAATGTATCCTAAAGACCAGCTGATAATTAAGCCGAGCAGACCGACTCCGAGGAGAATGGTTAGCATATAGGCTTGCGATTGACCGGAGATAGTGTACTTCAAGCTTTGACCGCTAAAGATGGTGACAATGCCAACTAGATTTACTAAGCCATCTAAGATGTAGCGATCGATCCAGGCGGAAATTTTGGAGATCGAATTCACTGCCAAAACAACGGTGACTTTGTAAACCTCATCTACATAGAAATCGTAGCCCAACAAGTCTTGCAAAAATCGCCACTGCAATTGCACGGGTCGCGACCAAGCTTTATGCAGGTATATTGTCGAGCCGATTGCCAGCCCTAATCCACTTGATGCCATTAAGAGAGTAACTGCTTGCCAGTTGATGTTTTCCCAACTCGGTAACAATCCCCACTGCTGTAACATCAACGGAACTAGCAGAGTTACTATTGTCAGCGACACCATAGGTAAAGCCATATGCCACATGACCTCTGGAGCGCGACGAGTTTTTGGCTGCGGGTCGCCCCAGAAGACGAGTCGGAAGACGCGAGTGAGATTGAGTGTCGTTAAACCATTAACTACGAGCAATACGCCGACAACCCAAGGGCTAACTATCCAAAAGCCGTTTGTCCATTGCACCATTGCCCAGAAGCTACCCAAAGGGATGAGCGTCACTAGTCCGGCTGCGCCGACGACAAAAGCCGTTGTGGTGGCAGGCATCCGCGACCACAAACCTCCCATTTCCGTTAAATCTTGGGTGTGCGTGGTGGCAATGATCGAGCCTGCACTCATAAATAGTAATGCCTTGGCGATCGCGTGGGTAAATAGCAACATCAGCGCTACGCCACCCTGTTGCAAACCTACCGATAAAAAGACCAGTCCCATGTAGGCGCTAGTGGAATGGGACAGCGCCCGCTTAATATCAATTTGGGCGATCGAAACTAACGATGCTCCTACTGCCGTCATCGTGCCGAGAATGACCAAAGCTTGAGATGCCACAGGTGAGAGCGCTAATATGGGCTGCAATTTATACAAAACATACGCACCACCTGATACCACCATCGAGTTTCGCAGCACGGAAGCGGGGTTAGGACCTTCCATTGCTTCGTCTAACCACAAATGCAAAGGAAATTGAGCGCACTTTCCTGCTGGGGCGGCAATTAAAGCTATGCCTAGTAGTGTTGATGTTAAAGGCGATAGTTGAGCTGTCTGCGCCCACTCGTATAAATCGGAGAAGTTGAGGCTGCCTGCAAAGGAGGCAAGGGTAACAACACCCATTAGCAGCAGTATGTCCCCTACTCTTTTGGTTAAGAAGGCATCCCTTGCTGCCGTCACTACCAATGGCTGAGCATACCAAAAGCCTACCAGTAAGTAGGTAGAAAGCGTCAGCATTTCCAATAGAGCGTAACTGAGGATCAATGAATCGCTCAAGGCTAAGCCCGATAGCGCTGCCTCAAAAAATCCGAACAAAGCAAAAAACCGCGCTATGGCATAATCTTTCTCCATGTACCCCAAGGCATAAACTTGTGCTAGCAGACTCAAACCAGTAATTAAAACTGCTGCACCAAGGGTAACTGGCGACACGTCCAACGCAAAAGATAAATCTAAGTCGGCAGCTTTGAACCAGGTAAAGAGAAAGCTCTGTGGCTCTTGATTCCACATATCCCTCAAGAGGATAACGCTGTGGATAAAAGCTACCACTGTCATTAATAAGTTTAGATAAGCGGCAGGTCTTGGTCCAGTGCGACGCACTATCCCCATTGCCCAAGGTAAGGTGAGGACTGCACCAATCAAGCCGTAGAAGGGAACCCACCAACTATTTATGAATAAAAACTGCGTCATTTGCAATTTTCCTACTTATTTGCAACTAAAAAAAATTTTATTTGGGAGCAATTCTAGTTTTCTCAGTAGAGACGTTTGAAGTTTTTTAATTTCTGTTTGTCAATCTCGTTCGGACTATTTTTGTTCTCTGAATGTTTTTGTTATTAATAGTTTTTCCTTACAAAATGTAGCCGGGTAAGTATTTTCTCAAATGATTTGCACTCTTGCCAAATTTCACTCTTTGTATTACTCGTGCAAAACTGATTTAGCTTGAGTGTAGGCAATTATAGCACCCAAGCAGGCGAGATTTCGTCGGTCAGTGGCGATCGGTCAGTAAAAACTCCTAAACCCATCAGACGTGACCTTCGGCAATCGCTCTAGAGGCTGAAGTTGCCGAGTTATAAGTTTGCTTTATCTAAATGTAATTAAAAAATTATAAAACAAAAGTAGAATAGCGATAAACAGGGGCGGTTTAGATGTCAGATCGAGCGGAAAATACACCGTTAAGTTTTTTTAAACATTCTCATTCAAAATTATCATAATGATTTATATTGTCAGGGGAGCAAAGCTTCCCTATGCTTATTTCAGGAAGACTTTTTTCTAATTAAGAATGGGTATTCTCGTCAAAAATTTACTGTCAAACTAAATCCACTAGGTTTACTTACGCGCCATCAAGGAGAAGAGTAAAAATGCCGATCGCGGTTGGAATGATTGAGACCAAGGGCTTTCCCGCAGTTGTTGAAGCAGCAGATGCGATGGTAAAAGCTGCCCGTGTCACTCTAGTGGGTTACGAGAAAATTGGTAGCGCTCGCGTCACGGTGATCGTGCGGGGCGACGTTTCAGAAGTACAAGCTTCGGTTTCCGCTGGCATTGAAGCAGCTAAAAGAGTCAATGGTGGTGAAGTTCTCTCCACGCACATCATTGCCCGTCCCCACGAAAACCTCGAATACGTACTGCCAATTCGCTATACCGAGGCTGTAGAACAGTTCCGCACTTAGCCGCGATAAATCCTCAGCTTTCAGTTTTTCAGTTTGATAACCTTACGCTACTTTCAGTTACGGAGTAAAACAAAATGGCAATCGCAGTAGGAATGATTGAAACGTTGGGCTTCCCCGCAGTTGTGGAAGCAGCAGACGCGATGGTAAAAGCAGCTCGCGTCACTCTGGTGGGCTATGAAAAGATCGGTAGCGGTCGAGTCACGGTGATCGTACGAGGCGATGTTTCGGAAGTGCAAGCTTCGGTATCCGCTGGTATAGATTCCGTCAAGCGCGTGAATGGCGGACAGGTCTTGTCTACCCACATCATCGCTCGTCCTCACGAAAACCTAGAATACGTGCTGCCGATTCGTTATACAGAAGCTGTAGAACAGTTCCGCGAGAGCGTCAGCGGTATCCGTCCTTACAACAGACCGTAACCCTGAATGCAAATCGCTCAAGTTCGGGGTACGGTTGTCAGTACCCACAAAGAACCAAGTTTGCGAGGAGCCAAGCTACTGTTGTTGCAATTTATCGATGCTGACGGTCGCCTGCTACCTAAATATGAGGTAGCAGCCGATTGGATAGGTGCTGGTGTAGATGAGTGGGTTTTAGTTAGTCGCGGCAGTGCTGCCCGTCAGATCGACGGCAATCAATCGCGTCCCCTAGATGCATTGGTAGTAGGAATTATCGATACTGTCAGCGTAGACAATCGCAACCTGTACAGCAAAAGAGAGCAAGACCGATCGAGCTTTCCTTAGGCGATCGCGGCAAAATCAATTCATAGCAACAGGATATTTCAGAGGATTTTAACGTATGGTAGCCCGCAGCTATGCTGCCCCGCCTACCCCCTGGTCAAAAAATTTGGCAGAGCCACAGATTGACGAAACTGCATACGTACATTCCTTTTCCAACGTGATTGGGAACGTCCATATCAGTTCTAACGTCCTAATCGCGCCAGGAACTTCAATTCGCGCCGATGAAGGCACTCCTTTTCATATCGGTGCAGGCACGAACGTGCAGGATGGGGTAGTGATTCACGGACTGGAACAAGGTCGCGTGATCGGGGACGATGGCAAACAATATTCGGTATGGGTCGGGAAAAATACTTCCATTACTCATATGGCGTTGATTCACGGACCGGCATACGTAGGAGACGATTGCTTCATCGGCTTTCGTTCCACCGTATTCAACGCCAGAATTGGTAATGGTTGCATTGTCATGATGCACGTTCTGATCCAAGATGTAGAAATCCCGGCTGGGAAGTACGTACCTTCGGGAGCGACGATTACCAACCAACAGCAAGCCGATCGCTTACCCGACGTGCAACAAGTAGATCGAGAGTTTGCGCGTCACGTCATTGGGGTCAATAACGCGCTGCGATCGGGTTATCTTTGTGCTGACGATAAGGCTTGCATCACCCCCATTCGCGACGAGTTGTCACAACCTCAAGCGGATGGGGATAAAGGCGTTAATGGGAGTGCTAGTGGAATCATGGGTAGAAGATTGAATACAGAAGCAGTGGAGCAAGTGCGACACCTATTGTCGCAAGGATACAAAATCGGGACAGAACACGTAGACCAGCGCCGTTTCCGCACTGGGACGTGGAAGAGTTGCACGCCACTCGAACCTCGCTCGGAGTCAGAGGCGATCGCAGCTTTAGAATCTTGTTTGGCAGAACATGAAGGCGAATACGTCCGGTTGTTTGGGATTGACCCCAGACGCAGGCAACGAGTATTAGAAACAATTATTCAAAGACCTAACGGACAAGCCTTAATCCAAAGTAACGGCGCGGCGAGAGTTACCGTACCACCAGCTAGTAGCAGCTACCGCAGTAGTGCGGCTAGCAGTGGCAGCTATGGCGGAGGCTCGACAGGCAGCTCCAAACTCGATTCCGAGACCGTAGAGCAAATTCGTGGTTTGCTGGCACAAGGCTATCAAGTTGGGACAGAACACGTAGACCAACGCCGCTTCCGTACCGGTTCTTGGGCTAGCTGCGGCACAATTAACTCTAACCAGGTATCTCAGGTTATTTCAGCCGTGGAAGCCAGCCTCGCTGAGTTTTCAGGGGAGTACGTGCGCTTGATCGGCGTTGACCCCAGACGGAGACAGCGGGTACTAGAAACCATTATTCAGCGTCCCGACGGACCAGTGATTTCTCACTCAGCAGGTCATTCAGCAGGTCATTCTAACTACGCCTCTGCTCCTTCATATGGTAATGGCAGTAGTTCCAATTCGGGTAGGGTAACGAGTTCTAAGCTGGGGGGCGATATTGTAGACCAAGTACGCCACCTATTGGCAGCTGGGCATACAATTGGCTCGGAACACGTAGACCAACGCCGTTTCCGCACTGGTTCTTGGCAGAGTTGTAGTCCGATTACTACCAGAAATGAGTCAGAGGTAGTGAACGCGCTGGAAACTTGTCTGGCTAACCACCCTGGTGAATACGTCCGGTTGGTCGGGATTGACTCTAAACAAAAACGACGGGTGCTGGAAACGATTATCCAACGTCCATAAGATGAGGGAGTAGGGAGTAGGGAGTAGGGAAAAAGAAGGGGGGCTAGGGGCTAAGGAAGGGCAAGAGGACAAGAGGACAAGGGGAAATAACAACATAACTCATTCCCTCACTATCTCCATCACCTTGTCTTCCTCCTCTTCTCCGACTCCCGACTACGCGGTTCCGATGGCGAGGAAACCTCGCCCTCCACCCGCTTCCCGACTCCCGACTCCCGTTCAAAGGATTTAATCTAGATGTCTTTATCGCCACTACACCCAATTGGTAACTTTAATTCGCATATCAGTGGCGAGGTGATAATCGATCGCACGGCAGCGATCGCTCCTGGGGTAGTTTTCCATGCCGACCCAAACAGTAAAATTATTATTGCAGCAGGAGTATGTATTGGCATGGGAGTCGTGCTGCACGCCCATGACGGAAATGTAGAGATCGAGACGGGAGTTAATCTCGGAGCTGGGGTTTTAGTGGTAGGTAAAGCTACAATCGGAGCAAATGCTTGCGTCGGTGCGGCAACGACAGTTTTTAATTGTTCTGTCGCTCCCAAACAAGTGATTCCTCCAGGTTCTTTGCTAGGAGATACCAGCCGTCACTTAACGGTAGATTCTACTGTTGAGGTTGAAGCAGCACCGACACCGCCAACTGATGCAACTCAGCCATCGCCACCAACATCGGCAACACTTGGAGCAACACCTGAGTCTAACGGTCAGATGGCTGGATCGGCACAAAGTCAACTAGAACCAACTCAACCGAGTGGCGATCGCATTGTTTATGGTAAAGCTTCCATCACGCGGTTGATGGCAACGTTGTTTCCCCATAGTCAATCATTGAACCAACCACCACCAGATACTCCTCCATCTCAAGGAACCTAAGTCAAGGCAATTTTAGATTTGGAATTTGGATGGGATTAACTTTATCTGTAAATAGGATGAAGCCGGAAAATGCCCAGACTGACGATTTTAGAATTATTCTGACTTGCGTTGTCGCGGTACGCACCGACAAATCCTCATTTAAAATCTAAAATCTAGAATCTAAAATCGGTTAGATCTACCATGCAGACACAGAATCAAGGGTTCGCCACTTCTGGGCAAGAACATCGGGTACAAAACTTTCAGGAAATGGCTTTAGGCTTGGTATCTACCCGCAGCTTTCCCGCAATTGTCGGGACGGCAGACATGATGCTCAAGACTGCTGAAGTCACCCTAGTAGGATACGAGAAAATTGGCGGTGGGCACTGTACGGCGATCGTGCGCGGTCGTACTGCCGATGTTCGCCTCGCCGTGAGGGAAGGTGCGGCAACGGCTGAAAGCTTTGGCGAATTAGTTTCCTCATTAGTCATACCTCGCCCTTTGCCGAATCTAGAAGCTGTATTACCAATTGGTCTGCGCTTGCAACAATTGACCGCAAGAGGTTACAGCCGCCTCAGTCATCAAGCTGTCGGACTGCTAGAAACACGGGGATTTCCTGCAATGGTAGGTGCAGCCGATGCCATGCTCAAAGCTGCCGACGTGCAACTTGCTTCCTACGAACGCATTGGAGCTGGGTTGTGTACCGTCATCATTCGCGGTAGCGTATCTAATGTTGCCGTCGCTGTAGAAGCAGGAATGTACGAGGCAGAACGGATTGGCGAACTCAACGCCGTGATGGTGATTCCTAGACCCTTGGACGATTTAGAACAGACCTTACCACTGGCAAGCTGCTGGATCGAGCAACAGCAACCTTTACAACTACCACTCGCCATCAAGGAGAAGGAAAAGGAAAAAGAACTCGTACAATTACCAGATTTAGCTAATTTGCCCGTGCCACTTAAAGAAGAAGAAATCATCCCTCGCGATCTGTAATTGCTGCTATTGACAGCTCGTCATAAGAACTAAGGAAAAGCATCGCACGCGCTGATGAAATGTCGGTGAAATTCTGCGGCTGGTGGGCTAGACCATTCACAGGAGAAGAGTAAATCAATTCCCTACACCCCATAGCGACGTGCAACGCTGCTTGGAAGTCATCTTACGCTCTTTCAGTTGTAAAGAATGGTAACTCATATTCACTATAAATAAAAGCCATAGTTTTTAATAGGTATTATAGGTACATATCTATAATTCAATCTGCTAGGAGAATAGCAGTGAAGCAAGCAACGCTTCACCAATTAAAGGTGTTTGAAGCTGCGGCGCGCAATGGTAGCTTTACCCGTGCCGCAGAAGAGTTATTTTTAACCCAACCGACTGTTTCCATGCAGGTGAAGCAGCTAACCAAGGCGGTCGGTCTACCTCTATTCGAGCAAGTGGGTAAGCGTCTCTACCTCACGGAGGCAGGACGAGAACTATTTGCTACCTGTCGGGAAATTTTTGAGAAACTCGCTCAATTTGAGATGACGGTAGCAGATTTGAAAGGTTTGAAGCAGGGGAGATTGCGACTTGCGGTCATTACCACTGCCAAATACTTCGTACCGCGCCTGTTAGGACCATTTTGCCAGCTTTACCCAGGGATTGATATCGCCTTACAGGTAACGAATCATTCAGGGATTGTCGATCGCCTGAAGGAGAATCTGGACGACTTGTATATCATGAGTCAGCTACCAGAACATCTCGATATCGGTTTCCAGCCATTTTTAGAAAACCCCTTAGTCGTGCTTGCGCCAGCCAATCATCCGCTGGCAGGGGAAAAAAATATTTCCTTGCAACAATTAAGCGAAGAACCGTTTATCCTGCGCGAACCAGGTTCGGGAACGCGCACGGCGGTACAGAAGCTCTTTGACGAGCAGGGGATTAAACTGAAAGTTAAGCTCGAATTAGGCAGTAACGAGGCAATCAAGCAGGCGATCGCAGGGGGTTTGGGTCTTTCCGTCCTCTCGCGCCACACCATCATCCCAGAATCCGCTAATCCAGAATTAACCGTGCTGGATGTGGAATATTTTCCCATTGAGCGCAACTGGTATATGGTTTATCCTGCTGGCAAGCAAATGTCTGTCGTCGCCCGTACTTATTTTGAGTATTTGTTAAATGCTGCCCAGCAAATTGTAGAACAAACAAAAGGAACGCTGTAGAGACGCTGGCGATCGCATCTCTCATTTCCTTTTTATTGGTATTGGTGTCCATCACGCCGATCTCAAAGCAGTTTTTGATTGCAGATCGGTAGGGCGCACAGCTGTGCGCCCCTACTACAAATATTGCGCCCCTACAAACGTATCGCATTTCAATGGGAACGCTATATCCGCCCCTCTGAATTGGGCTGAATAGATTTGGTGTCTGCAAAGAAACTGTAATAATCGATTAAAGAAAGTATTTAAAAATAAAAACGATTTAATCGAATGGCAATCTACTTTTACAAGGTATGCGAACCCTACGGGTGTTTTTCTAACTTTTCACCCCACTCGATCGACATCCAGGGTACTTACTGGTCAACAGTAGAGCATTATTATCAAGCACAAAAATTTGTCGGTAGTGCTAATGAAGCCATTATTCCTATCATTCATGCTGCGGCAACACCAGAGCAAGCTGCCGCACTAGGACGCGATCGCACTCTTCAAGTTCGTTCCGATTGGGAACAAGTCAAAACCCAGGTCATGCACGTCGCCGTGCGCCAGAAGTTTCTGACCTATCCCGATATTCAATCGATTTTGATTGCAACTGGAGACGAATTACTGGTAGAAAACTCGCCGACTGATTACTATTGGGGCTGCGGTTGCGATCGCACGGGTCAGAACTATCTGGGGAAGATCTTGATGAGCGTGCGTCAGGAAATTCGAGAAATAGCTCAGATCGGCGATCGGGCGCTGCACGACTACCAATAACTTATTATCTATTCCCCCAATTCACTTTTCAAAACTTAACTTTTACCGAAAAGGTAAAGATTATTTTCTAACATATTACCTTTAAAATTCATAGTGATAATTTAGTAATTGAAGCAAAAGAGCTTCAATTGGCAGATTGAAAAGCCAACTTCTATTGAGTTAAGAGGTAAACAAGAACTGCTGATTTCTCTTCTGTCCGATCGAATAAAAATAACACCCAACTCACAGGTTGATATTTCCTCAAATACGCGCAAATAGGGGGCAATATATCCGAGCTTGCTATACTAGTATTAATTTACTAGTATTAGTAAGGTAGAGTTCAGAATATCCCTACCTAAGCTTGAAAGACAGAGGAAATTCCTCAGCTAGTGCTAGCTTGGGTGTTATTGTTTTACGGTTAAATCGAGAATGGCAATCATTGCGCTCAAAGCTTGGTTTCTAGAAAAATACGAGCCAGTTAAAGAATTAGAAAAACGCACTCACGATTTGCGATTGAGTAAGAATAGTCTGTTGAAATCGGGATTGAGAGCTGATTTTTTAAACGACAGCGAGGAAGTTAAAAAATCGGCATGGTTTCAGCGCTATTTAGAAGGAGAGGCTGTCGAGTTTTATATTGAGGGTAGCGGTGGTTACGTTATCTCGAATATTGACTTAATCAGTCACGAAATTTACTTTACTAAGCAAGCGGTATCTGCTCTACAAGACCCGACAATTTTTTTATCTTACCAAATAGAATATAGCGCAGCTAGCGAAGTTTTGCGGGAAGGATTGCAACAAGCCCTAGAAACATTAAATAAGCGATCGCGCTTACCTATATCCTTAGTAGAATCTTATCGTTCTAAAGAGAATCCGCTCCGACTCAATCGCCAAATGCTGCTCAACATTCGTAAAAGTTTACTATTTATTGCCGATAGTACGCCAATTACGAGTATTTCTCAAGAGGACAGCAATCAGTTAATTCCTAGCCCTAATGTTTGTGTAGAAATTGGCTATGCGATTCAAACAAAACGTTCCGAGCAAATTTTACTCGCACACATGCAGCGAGATTTAGAAGGACAATTACCCTTCGATTTACCATCTTTACAAACTCTACAATTTAAAGACGGTAAAGAATTAAATAAAATTTTGCCCAAAACAATTGAAAACCAGTTACAGAGATATAGTTTGTTTTCCTAATTTGTTTTTCTACACGAAATTGCGATTCGGAAATGAGGGGCGTACATCTGTACGCCCCTCTGTCATAGGGAGGAATTCCCTACTTGATGTTCGGTTTGCACGTATTGAGACTCTTTGCAAAATATTGTTACTTTTATTTACATAAAGTTACACAACTTAAAGCGAGGTAACAGCGATGACTATTCTAATTGCACTATTGGTAATCGGTTGGGTAGCAGCTTCTGTCATCGGAACCCAAGCATATTTTTTAGGAGAGCAAAGAAAACCGATCCACGATCGCAACTGGCGTAGTAAGTCTTTTGAAAAGTTAGCCAAATCTATCACTGGTACTGATATAGATTACAGCGATCGCACTCCGGCATACCGGATGGATGCTTATACGAGCAATAATTTACCTGGTTAATGTTAAACGCCTTAGGGGCGCACATCTGTGCGCCCCTACGTGTAAATTGCAAATAAATTACAAAGGACGATAAACTCGGTAGTTGATTTCGGGGAAGATATTATCCATTTGTTCTACCTTCTCCAACCAGCCGCTGTCGATTTTGCCGATTTTGACATCCTCGTAGAGCTTATTAAAGCGCATCAAGTGCGATCGCGTCCTTCTCACCGCATAAGGAACCATCGTTCCCGTTCGCATGATAAACGCCCAGTCGGAAGACTGCGCTAGTAACAACTCTCGCGCTGCCTGATTCAACGCCTTCCATTCCAACTCATCAACGGGTTCGCGGTAGGCAATTTCGATCATTCGTTCGGCGGCTTTGTGGAGATGCGGATAAATCCAAGCATTGGTCTCGTTCAACCAGTATTCGTGAAATCCCTTGTAACCCCAACTCGATTGCGAAGGACGACACACTTGCTGAGTCGGGTTTTCCTGTAAATAATCCGCTAAGTGCGTCATTTGATAAGTCTGCTGGTCATACCAAGACTTACGGAATAGGTAATCGATAAACCAAGGACCTTCATACCACCAATGCCCGAATAACTCCGCATCATAGGGCGAGACAATAATCGGCGGACGGTGCATAATGCCGTGTAAATGTCGAGCCTGCTGTTCGCGGTTGTACATGAAGTTGCCAGCGTGTTCTGCTGCCTTTTCCCGCGCCCAGTAGGGGTCATAGAGTGCTTTATCGCTCAACCCCAGACCGCGACCAGTGATTTTATGGTATTTAATCCCCGTATTTTTCCGCTGTCCGTTGGGCATGATATAGGGCTTGATGTACTCATACTCGGCTTCCCAACCTAAATCTTTGTAAAATTCGCGATATTCAGATGCGCCAGGATAACCGACTTCTGAAGACCAAACCTGCTGAGATGATTCGTGGTCGCGACCGAAAGCAGCTACCCCAGTCTCGGTAAATATGGGCGCGTAAGAACCAAAGCGAGGACGAGGGCGGGCGTAAAGAATTCCATGCCCATCGGTGAGGAAGTAGCGCAAGCCAGCATCGGCTAACATTCGCTCTAACCCCTCATAGTATGCACATTCAGGCAGCCAAATTCCTCTAGGAGGTCGTCCGAAAGTTTGCTCGTAGTGTTCGCAGGCGACTTGAATCTGCGCCCAGACTGCCTGGGGATACATCTTCATCAACGGTAAGTAGCCGTGAGTAGCGCCACAAGTGATGATTTCTAGGTTGTTGCTGTCTTGAAACTGCTTAAATGCCGTGACTAAATCGCCGTTGAAGCGTTCCCAATATTGGCGAATTTGATTGAACTCACTGACGTAATGTTCGGCAAGGTAGCGAATGTGACCGTTGTGAGCGTTACGTTCTGCCTCTAGCTCCACTAACTCTTCCAGCTTAGCTAAATGAGCGTCAAACCGTTCTTGGAGTAGAGGATCGCGCAGCATTGACACCAAAGGGGGTGTCATGCTCATCGTAATCTTAAAGTCGATTCCGTCTCGTTTTAATCCTTCAAATACCAGCAGTAAAGGGACGTAGGTTTCCGCGATCGCTTCATAAAGCCATTCTTCCTCCAGAACGTAGTCACTTTCTGGGTGGCGCACGAAGGGTAGGTGAGCGTGGAGGACAAGAGCGACATAGCCAATAGCCATAATGAAATTTAGAAATGTTAGGTGAACGGGTATCGCAATGAAGGAACCAGGGAAAGTCAAGCCGCTTTAACAAATTTTATGCCGAAAGCGGGATCGGAAGCGTAGCAAAAGTGCGAGATGACAAGAAAATCTAAAATTTCTAGGTAAAGATCGATCCCCTAGCAGAGTCCATAGAATCTTACACCTTGAGGGGGATAGCAAGCCAATCGCTTTTTCGTTACAACCACAACAGGTAAAGTTCGTCTCAACAGTGGTGAACAATGGACGATAATTCGCGACAGCCAGCTCGATCGCCAGCCTCAGTTGAAGAAGTTAAAGTGCAAGTCACGCCTTCTCAAAACAATCAGGCAATGGAGGCGCAGCCAGTCTCAGCTTCCAGAGAAAAAGCGGCTGGTGAATTGTCGTCCTTTTCTAAGACATTAGGTCAAGCAGTAGGAGCGATCGCCCAACTGCCAGAAGCAGCTTTACAACAAGTCCACGATTGGCTCTCTCCAGCGACGACAAAAGCTGGAGAAGCGATCGAGTGGGTAGGGAATAACTGGTTCGTGCGACGGATTAGTCGCTTCCTCAACCTCAATTGGTTGATTGGGGCAACCGACAGTGTAGATTTAGCCAAAGCAGAAGCAGCCGTCAAAAAACTACAGCAAGAGCATCCCGAAGAGTCTCCCGAACAAATCGCTCACCGAATTATGGTGGAAAAAGCTACCCGTGCTGGGGGTATAGGACTTGCTACCAGTTTCTTGCCAGGGGTAGCACTGGCACTTTTAGCAGTCGATTTAGCTGCAACCACCCAACTGCAAGCGGAAATGGTGCATCAAATTGCTGCTGCCTACGGACTCAGTTTAAAAGACCCTAGCCGCAAAGGAGAGGTATTAACAATTTTTGGCTTGGGACTGGGAGGCGGTCGGTTACTAAGGCTAGCGGGTTTAGGGGTATTACGTAACGTCCCTTTTGCTGGAGCGTTTATTGGCGCGAGTTCTAACGCTGCTATGCTTTACTCCTTGGGATACGCCGCGTGTCGCTTCTATGAAGCCAAATTGAAGTCGCCAGAAACCCTTAACTCCAAAACAGGAATTGCTCAACTCGAACAGCAAAGCAAAAAGTATCTGGAAACGGCGATCGCCCAAGAAGCGGTAATGGATCGAATCTTAGTCCACATGATTCTCGCCAGTCACCCAGAAAAAACTTGGTCGGAAATCCAACCACAGTTAAAGCAGTTAAATCTCAGTCCTTCTTCCTTAGAGGCAATCTCCAGAAATATTCAGTCACCCCAACCTTTAGAGGTGCTTTTAGAGCAGCTCAACCGCGACTTTGCGATTTCCTTATTGGCTCAGTGCTGCCGCATCGCTCGCTTGGACGAACGCAAAACACCTGAAGAAGACCGGATAATTCAGGCGATCGCGACTAAATTTAACCTGAACTTAGAGCAGATTGAATCGAAGTTGGAGACTCCCTAAATACGGTAGGCAATGCCCACCCTACTGTGACACAATTATGCCGGAGCGATTGAAAAATCTGGTGGGCAATGCCCACCCTACGGTTACAAAATTATGCCGTAGTTATTGAGAGTAAATTTAAACTCTAAAATCAGCCGATCGCTCTTTTGAGGCAGAATTCCTTTATGGAAGCAGGAGGGATCTTCGGCAAAACCAACCCCAGCGCGATCGCAAATTGTCGCGATATTTTTGTCACCGTAATATTCTTTAATTTCACTATCTTCTCTTTCTCTCAGTAGCGAAAACTGGTGACTTAGCTTTTTATTTCTATGACTGCCTTTCACACAAACGTGGGGACCACCGAACAAATCGACATCTGTGAGATAGAACATGAATTTCACACAGGTGTAATCTTCCAGATCGTAGTGAAACTGATAAAAACCTTGAGCGCGACCCTCAGCGGGTGCATCGTTCACAAAAGTCCACCATAGCTGAGTGCAGGCAAGCATTGGTTGACTGCCAAAATATTTTGCCGCAATTTCCCACAGCTTCCGATCTTCTGCTAATTTCCTAATTGCCATACATTGAGATGTAGGCTCAAAATTGTAGCCGATCCTAAAACTTTTGCTAGATTTCATTTCTTGCACTCTTCGATTCGCCAGCGAGAACGGAAATTGTAAGTCTCCATTTCCGTAGTATGTCGCTGTTCTGGCAAAATCTAGAATCTCTTTGAGTATATGTGGTGGGATCGTAATCCCCAAATGCAAACCATCGCTGTTTAAAGCTTTAACCGCCCGATCTGGATCGAGATCTGTAAAAACAGAATTTTCTTTAAGAAAATCAATTTTTATAGGTTTTTTAGTTAAGTGCAACACCAAAAAACGAATAATCTGAATGCGGCTAAATGCAAACATCAGCAACCACTGCGGCTGCTTGAGCGAGATTGCCGAGTATTGTAAAAACCTTCGTTGCAACTTCAGCCATAGTTTTTGAGAATTAATTAGTGAAATCATTTATTTTCGTGAATTCCCTACGATCTTCTAAGAACTGCATGGCAAGAGAATACGATTGCCTGTTGCTACTACTTCTGAGCGGTACGATCTAGCTTAGAGGTGACGCAACATAACACAATGAAATTGAACCAAAATGAGGTTGTTGTGCCAACCCAGACATTCCTGAATTGCTTTGAAATATTAGCTTGATGGAGATTCGGAGTCAGGTGTTAATTTATGGCTACACATCCCGCCGCTGAAATTTCGTCCTACTCAATGAGAATCGGGGTTAAATGAGCAATAAGTAATGTTAAACGACTAACACTGTAAGTATAAAAGACTACCAAAAAATAATAATAGCTATACCGATAACTTTACGATCTTTTTAAATAAATCCAATGCTCCAGGTACAAATCATAAGATATTGTAAAGACAATAGTTCAATCTATCCGGTAATTTACGGTAATTAAGGCGTGTAAATTCTAGCTGTACTTTTCACTGTGATTTAAGGCAATAGAAATCGCAATTGAAGTGCAAAACCATAAATTAAGCAGTGCGGCAGCTAGAAAATCGAATCGCGATCGAGATGACTTCAGAAATCAATTTAGGAAGATTTAGAGGGGCAATTACCTTGTAGTCGAGAGCAAAACTATCAAAACTCTGTTCTTTTCTTTTTGACTTTTGCTTCACAATCCCTGTATTTTTCAGTAAAATTCATCACAAAAACCAAATAGAACAATCGATACAATTACATCAAACGAGCAATTAAGAGGTAAACAAATGCTGCCTGAAATTACGCAAAAACTCTTAGCAGCAAAACAAGAAAAAGGGATGTCCTTTGTCGATTTAGAAAAAGCAGTCGGTAGGGATGAAGTTTGGATTGCCGCAGTCTTTTACCGTCAAGCTAGTGCTTCTCAGGCAGAGGCAGAAAAGATTTTATCGGCGATTGGGCTACCGACGACATTAGCACCAGAACTAACAGAATGCCCGCTCAAAGGTTTAGGTCCAGTCGTACCGACAGATCCGCTCATATATCGCTTCTATGAAATCATGCAAGTGTATGGAATGCCACTCAAAAGCGTGATTCATGAAAAATTTGGCGATGGCATTATGAGCGCAATTGACTTTACTTTAGATGTAGAGAAAGAAGAAGACCCCAAAGGCGATCGCGTCAAAGTGATCATGTCGGGAAAATTTTTACCATATAAAAAGTGGTAAAAATTCAGTTATCTAATTGATAACTGTTCACTGGTCACTGATAACTGTTACTTGAGGCAAACGTCCTCCTAAACCAGTCATGAGTTGTAAGGCAGATCGCTTGACAATAGGTACGCGCCGCAAAACCCACAAGCCGAATTGACGAGCGATCGCCACGGGTAAATAATTATTCGAAAACGTCCGATCTAATAAATCGGTAAAACCCAAAACCACTGAATTTTCTCGCTTGCGCCAGCGTTCGTAGCGTTTGAGTACCTGCAAGCTGCCGAGATCTTCTCCTTGACGAGTGGCTGTTTGTAGCACTTCAGCTAAAGCCGCAGCATCGCGAATTCCTAAATTCAAGCCTTGTCCGCCCACGGGATGACAGCAGTGAGCGGCATCGCCCACCAGTGCCAAACGCGGCAACACATACCGATCGCTTTGCATCAACTGCACCGGAAACATAAAGCGATCGCCTTCTAGTTGCAGTTCTCCCATTTGAGTGCCATACCTGCGGGTGAGTTCGGCGAGAAACCGCTCGTCATCCAATTCCAATAAAGCTTTTGCTTCGGCATGAGGAGCAGTCCAAACAATACGACAGCGATTTCCTGGCAGAGGTAGAATGGCAAAGGGTCCACTCGACCAGAATTTTTCATAAGCTGTGTTGTTGTGGGGTTTTTCAGGCTTGACAAAAGCGACAATACAAGACTGCCAGTACTGCCAGCCCCAGGTTTTAATTCCCGCATTTTGGCGAATCCGCGATCGCGCCCCATCCGCTGCGACTAACAACCGCGTGCAGATCTGCCGTGACTTCCCTGAGACATTGAGTGTCAGCTCGACTCCATGCGATTGAAACTCAGTTCGCACCACCTCTACCGGACATAGATACTCCACGTTGGAGCATTCGTGCAAAAATTCCTGTAGCGGCGTTAATAAAGCTTGGTGTTCGGCAACGTAACCGATAACCTCTGTCCCCAAATCTTTTGGATGGAACTCTACCACGTTGGGGCGATCGGCATCGGAAAGTTTGACATGGTGAAACGTTTCAATTCCAGGCAGAATTTTATCCCAGACACCGATTGCCGATAAAATTAGTCGCGAAGACATGTGAACGGCGTATGCTTGCCCCTTCATCGCTGCTACGGAGTATGGCTTTGCTTCAATGAGTGCCACCCTCAACCCCGAATTTTTCAAGGCACAGGCAAGGGTTAAGCCCACAATTCCACCACCGACGATCGCCAAGTCGTAGTCAAAACCGTTATTGGGTGCGATCGCTTGCGGAGGTGAAACTGATTGCGAAAGTTGCTCGAACGCCATGTCTAACAAAGTATATCGAGTTGATTAAGAATATTTACTTATCTTCATTTTGCCGCGAATCCGCAGGGTAAGCAAGTCATGATGCAGTTAGAAGTCAGCAGTTAGCTGCGATCGGAGGACGCAAGCTTGATAGTGTTAAACTTCGGGGCTTACTGCTGTTTTAGGTTTTGAGAGTTGCGCGATAAATTCAGTCTGGGATGGGAGTGATGGCTATACCGACGGCAAAGATCTGGACGTTTTGGGTTTCGAGCCGTATAAACAAAAAACAGAGCCGAGCGCTCTGCTGTACGTAGGCTACCATGATGAAAAACGCTGTGAGTATCGACCAGTATCACTGTACCCGCAGCTCCAACACATGATTTCCATGCAGATCTAGGGACGAATTGCTCCATCTTTTCATTTTTCAGACCGGAAAAACCCGTGCGGAAAATCTGATAATCGATCCGAAATCTTAGCCAAGCAGCGGCAGTGACGGATTTAGGAATGTATTCAAAAGGTCCATGCTCTCGGTCAACATCACTCAAATATATGATGACTTTGATACTGCGGCGATCGTCTCCATCCTTATGCCATAGCATCGCGCCAAACTGCTGTGGGTGACTGAATTCTCGTCGCAACTGGATACCTTGAAATTTAATTGGTAGACCGATATAGTTTTGAACGATGTCAAGCAGTCGCCGTTCGTTTCCCCATAAAGAGAAATCTGTTAATTCTGATAGGGTGTAGATTTGAAGCGGAGATTTTGCCGCACTCCGATCGCGTTCGGGTTCGGTACAAGACAGAACTTCGCTGCAAGCATCAACCATCTGTGGAGTGGAAGCAAATCCCAACTTTTCTAAAGAAGTCACGTAAACTCCCTCTTGCTGCAACCGATCGACAATTTGTCGATCGGCTAGAGAAAGTGCGGGCAGTGACTTGGCATATCTTTTTAACGCTAGTCTGTAAATGAATTCAGTTTTTAATTGCCAAACCTTATATCCAATCTCCTTGAGCATTAGGCGTACGATTAAAATGGAAAGAAATGAACTTGCGTATAAAATAATACTATAATCTTTGGATCTGTCAAAGTAGCGAAAATATTTTAGATCCAAATAGATCTCGTCTCTATTGATAGAGCGATCGCCAATATTTTTATCTGAAAAAGGCTTTTACGATTTACGACTTATCACTAAAATCGCTCAAAGCGGCACTTGACTAATTAATCATTACCGTATAGGTGCAGAAAGATTGATAGACTCTTTTAGCTAAATGAGATACACGTGAAATACATACTCAATCGGAACGCGCAGCCGTGCGTCCCGATTAATTTTCTTTATCAGCAAGTCTCTTGACTGCAAGTCGCGCTCGTGGTGTAACTTTTTCATCTGCTCAGAAGCTCAGCTCTCTGCTCGTACGCTCCCTGCTATAGACTAAGCAAAGCTCATGGCAATTAACCGATCGCTCATGTCAAAGTTAGCGGTAGCGTTCTGCACGTCATCCAAAGATTCTAAAGCATCGATTAACTTCAAAAGCGATCGCGCCTGTTCTGGGTCAGTAATTTCTATTGTATTACTGGGAATCCAACGCAATTCTACTTCGTCTACAACAAAACTTTTTTCTTTCAGCTTCTGAGTTAGAGCTTCCAAATTGCCGATCTCTGTCATCACATCAGCCGAGCGCCCATGCTCATCCTCGTTAATTTCATAGGATTGCGCGCCACCTTCTAGAGATGCTTCTAAAAGTTCGTCTTCATCTACTTTGCCAGAAACCAGCGCGACTCCTTTGCGCTCGAACATCCAACTAACGCAGCCTGTTTCACCTAAATTTCCCCCATTTTTACTAAAGGCAGCTCTCAAGTCGGCAGCAGTACGGTTGCGGTTGTCAGTCAAAGCCTCAATCAAAATCGCCACGCCACCAGGACCGTAACCTTCATAGCGGATTTCTTCTAAATTGGCAGAGTCTTCATACGTACCCGCGCCTTTAGCGATCGCTCGCTCGATATTTTCATTTGGAATGCCTGCTGCTTTGGCTTTCTCTATCGCTGTTCGCAACTGAAAATTTCCTGCCGGATCGGGTACGCCATTTCTCGCCGCCACAATAATTGCCCGCGACAATTGCGTAAATGTTTTCCCCTTGACGGCATCAACCCTTGCTTTTTGACGTTTAATGTTCGCCCATTTACTGTGTCCTGCCATAATTGCTTCTATCGTCACACTCTGTCTGAAGTTGGAAAACTTGTGACTATTATCACTCTCGATCGTTGTTTCCATACTTCAATCTCACTGCCCACAAGAGACTCGGGCATTGTATGTAATACCTCTACATAATGTTAGCGAGTGAAGTAGCAATAGAGACTATTTTTTTCACAGTAACAGATGCTAATGGAATAGCCTAGCGATCGAGGCATGTATAAATTAACCCATGAGAATCAGTGCTGACCAAACTGTGAAGAAACTATTTTCCTCATTTACATTTCTTTGCATCTATCTATGGTTAAATTTACAATGTTCCCTTACTCCATTAGCGTTAACAAATGCCGTTGTCGAGGCAAGACCCTTTGAAAATATGTTTTGAAGTAGCCATCAATGGACAAACAGAAACCATTAATAGCTATTTTTCGCCGGATGGAGAATTAGTCTTGACGTAGCACAAATCAGACATTTTTTAACTATTTATTCCCGATATTGAGAGGAATTAATAGAAAAACAGAATTCGAGCTTTGATGAGACTGGAGTTGAATGGATGAAAACTGTAGGTGCTAGTGTTCGTTGGGTACTAGCGGGACGTGGCGCGACTGCTGCTACCTTGCAAACACTGCTGACGAAGATATTGATTTTAGCTGCTAATACATGTACGGGTGCGATTACAGCACGTATTTTGGGACCTGATGGGCGAGGCGAACAAGCAGCGATCGCTCTGTGGCCCCAATTTTTAGCCTTTACTATGACTTTGGGACTGCCAATTGCTTTACGCTATTATCTCAAACGCAATCCAGAGCAGGAATCAGAGATTTTTTCTGCTACCCTCGTCCTGGGTACGATATTAGGTATAGTGGCAGCGATCGCAGGTATACTTTTCATCCCGCAGTGGTTAACTCAGTATTCGCCAGAAGTCATCCGCTACGCTCAATGGTTTATGGTGCTGTCGCCCATAATCATGCTGACAACTATTTATACCGCAGCATTGGAAGCAGATTACAATTTCAAAACTGCCAATCAAGCACAATATCTGCAACCGCTAACAACGTTAGCTATCTTGACCGGACTAGCAGTTTCAGGCAACCTCACTCCTTTTACTGCTGTCATTGCTTATGCATTTCCCAGTCTCCCGATATTTTTTTGGCTATCGCGTTGCGTATGGCAACGCTTTCGTCCCCGTTTGGACGGGTTGAGAAAATCTTACCAACGTCTGGTGAGTTATGGTTTGAGGGCATACGGTATCGATCTAATCGGTACGCTATCAGTACAAGTCGATCAAGCGCTAGTGATCAATTTGTTAGCACCCGAAGCTATGGGAAAATATGTGATTTCTCTGAGCTTATCCCGGATGCTGAATCTGTTTCAGCATTCGATCGTCACAGTGCTGTTACCTAAAACAGCAGCTCGTCCCATAGCAGAAGTTGTTGCTGTAACTGGGATGGCAGCGCGTATCAGCACGGCTCTAACTACTATGGCAGCTGCGATTTTATTTATAGTAGGACCGATGCTGCTCAACTTGCTTTACGGTGCTGAGTTTATGGGAGCTGTCCCTGTATTTCGCATTCTGGTAGTGATGACTGTGGTTGACGGTAGCGTCTGGATACTGGCACAGGCATTTATGGCATTAGGAAGACCTGGAACGGTGACACTTCTGCAAACAATTGGCTTGGGGCTGAGCGTTCCCTTCCTGTTATTACTCGTGCCTCGGTTGGGATTGCAAGGTGCGGGTTGGGCTTTACTCTGTTCAACCGTAGTCCGACTCCTATTTGTCTTGGCTTGCTATCCGCTCGTGTTAAAGGTTCGACCCCCAAGCTTGCTAGCAAAGCGATCGGATTTTTACATACTCAAGCAAAAAATGGTGCATCGGACGTGAAGCGATCGCAACTCTGTTAACTCACCACTGAGGATTGGTCAAAATTAAAGACTCTGCGGCTGCTAAATCTAGGGGTTTAGAAAATAAATATCCCTGTGCTTCTTCACAATCTAATGCATGTAAGTGTTGTAAATGAGTTGGAGTTTCCACGCCTTCAGCGATCGCTTTAATTCCTAACTGGTGAGCTAGGGAAATAATTGTGGCTGCAATCTGACGAGATTTGCCACCAGCTCCAATTCCACTGATAAAAGCTCGGTCTACTTTTAAATAATCAATTGGAAAACGATGTAAATAGCTGAGAGAAGAATAACCCGTACCGAAGTCGTCAATACTCAGGCGAATATTTCTCGCACGCAGTTGTCCAAGAACGAAGATCAGTTCTTCCACGTTGTCCATGAGCATACTTTCGGTCAGTTCTAGGTTGAGACTCTCGCCGGCAATTTCCGTTTCGGTTAATATGCGATCTATCTTCTCCAGAAAATCGGGTTCTCGCAATTGTTTCAGCGAGAGGTTAACGCTGATTTTGGCGGGTGGATGAGAAAATTTAGTTTGCCATTGTTTCATTTGGCTGCAAGCTGTGAAAAGTACCCATTCACCAATCGGAACAACTAATCCAGTTTCTTCAGCAATCGGGATAAACTGGGACGGAGAAATCAAACCCCGTTCGGGATGCAGCCAGCGTAGTAGCGCTTCAAAACCGATAATTTTACCTGTATCTAAAGAGACGATTGGCTGGTAATTGAGGTGAAACTCTTGTCCGACTGCTGCTTGACGCAGATCGTTTTCGATTTGCAGCTTTTGGATTGCTTCAGCATACATAGCTCGGTCAAAAATTTCATACCGCGCTTTACCTTGCTCTTTAGCACGGTACATGGCTATATCTGCATCTCTCAGCAGCTCTGAGCCTTGTTGATAGTGAGTTGCACTCGCAGCGATACCGATACTAGCACCGATAAATATTTCTCTGCTTGCGAGTTGCAGTGGCGATCGCAATTGGGTGTGAATTCGCTCGGCAACTCGAATCGCATCATTAATATCTTGAATGGGGTCGAGGAGAATGATAAATTCATCTCCGCCTAAGCGAGCCACTGTATCTGTGGAGCGGACGAGTTGTTGTAGCTGATGGGCGATCGCCAATAGCAATCGATCGCCTACCTGATGCCCTAAACTGTCGTTGATCGTTTTGAAACGGTCTAAGTCGATAAATAAAACGGCAAATAAATGGTCTGGATATCGTTTTACCCGTTGTAACGCCATTTCCAAGCGTTCCATCAATAGAGTACGGTTGGGGAGATGGGTTAAGGCATCGTGCAAAGCACTGTAGACTAATTGCTCTTGTACTTGATGGCGATCGCTAATTTCTTGTTGCAACTGTCGGTTGACTGCCTCTAGTTGCAGCGTTCGCTGGCGAACTCTTGCTTCTAGTTCTTGGTTAAGCCGTTCGATTTCTATTTTGGCTGCACGTAATGCCAATTGATGTCTGACTCGCGCTAACACTTCCTCGGCTGCAAAGGGCTTGGTAATGTAATCAACTCCGCCAACTGCAAAGCATTCGGCTTTATTGGTTGCTTCATCTAAAGCACTAATAAAAATCACTGGAATATCTTGAGTTGCTGGATCGGCTTTGAGATGACGACAAGTTTCAAAGCCATTCATTCCTACCATTACTACGTCTAATAAAATTAGATCTGGTAATGTATTTTTGATTTCCAATAAAGCATTTTCACCGCTGTTTGCAACAGAAACTATAAACCCAGAGTGGTGTAAGATTTTAAACAAACCTTTAACATTGAGCGGGCTGTCGTCAACAATTAAAATAGAAGATCTCTGATTTATATCGACCATTGCAGGAAATAGCTATGATTAGCTAGCTATTAGCAGTTAACTTTGAGGATAGAAAAAATAACTAAATTTTTGACAGTCGTGCTTTTATCGTGACTTAAGCAAGAGTAATTTAGGTATGCGTACAATGAAGAATTCGATGAAGATTTGAAAAATATGGATTTGTTTCACCCTTGAGACTTGGATAATTTTTTTTAAATTAAAATTAACTAACAGAGAAAATCGCGATCGCAAGGTACAGGTAGGAGCAAATGAGGGATGACGACCGACAGCGGCATGAAGAAATTCGGCTACGTGAAGCAGAACGGCGAGTGACGCTGGCTAGCCGTAATGCTACTGTCAGCAAGCTGGTACAAATTATTTACTTCCTCGCCGGAGCGCTGGGGATGCTGCTGTTGTTACGAATGATTTTGCGGCTGTTTGGGGCGAATCCAGATAATACATTTGCTCAATTTATCTATAATCTCTCCGAGCCTTTTTACGCTCCAGTTGCTAACCTATTCGGTACGCCAAAGTTTGGTAATTCCCAGGTGTTTGAAATTAACGCGATCGTGGCAATTGCAGCTTACGCGATTCTTGGTTGGTTGGTAGGAAGATTAGTTTGGTTAATTGGCAGTAGGACAGAATAATTTGGGAGTCGGGAGTCGTAAGTCGGAGGCAAAATTCACGCATTCGCGCATTCAAAATTGGGACAAGGGAGACAAGGAGGACAAGGGGGACTTGGGCGCAGGAGAGAAGAGAGCAGAGGAGCTGAGGAAGCAAGGCAAGTCACAAGTCATAATTCACAAGTGTTTCACGCCTGAGCGCACCACGCCTGAGCGCACCACGCGCCACACACCACTCACTACACCCTGCGCGGAGCGCACCTCACCCTTTAAAATAAATTTAGAGGATATTGCAAAAGAGAGCTGTCTGTAAATGCCTAAGACTGTTGCCGATGTCATGACCCGCGACCCAATTGTGGTGCGTCCAGAAACCTCACTGCATGATGCAATCAAGCTTTTGGCAGAAAAGCGTATTAGTGGTTTACCCGTGGTAGACGATGCAGGCAAGTTAATCGGTACGATTTCAGAGACAGATCTGATGTGGCAAGAAACAGGAGTTACTCCCCCGGCTTACATCATGTTTCTTGATAGCGTGATTTTCCTGAAAAATCCGGCTCAATACGAACGAGACTTGCATAAAGCGTTGGGGCAGACGGTGGGAGAGGTAATGAGTCAAGATTTGATTACCGTTGCTCCTGATAAACCATTGCGAGATGCAGCACAACTGATGCACGATCGCAAGATCCCGCGTTTGCCAGTCGTCGATCCTAGCGGTAAGGTGATCGGAATTTTGACTCGTGGCGATATCGTACGCGACTTAGCAGCCAGCGACCAGTGATTCAGTTATCAGTTATCACTTATCAGCGTAGAGACGTTGCATGTAACGTTTCTACAAAGTAGTCAGTGAAGAAAGTCATTAGAGAGTAGGGCAGGGAGCAGGGAAAATTACTTCTCGTCTTCTAGATTTTAACTTTTGACTTTTAACTTCTGACTTCTGACTTCTGACTTCTTGCCCCTAAAAAATGGTAAGAGTAAATACAAATTACCAAATACAAATAACAAATTCAAAATGGCTGTTAGTCCAGAATCGGTAAAGCAATTACTCGATTCGCAGGATTTGGGCGATCGCTTGCGGGCGATGAATCAAGTTCGCGAATTGGAAGATAAAGGAGTTGCGCTGGAGTTGGCGCTCAAGGCAATTGATGACCCCAACGCCAGAGTTCGCTACTCGGCAGTAAGTCAGTTGGACACTTTGGGAGGACAAGATTTAGATACTAGTTTAAATGTATTGCGCGATCGCCTACTTAACGACCCCGAACCAGACGTACAAGCTGCTGCGGCTGACTGTCTGGGAGCGCTGAAGTTAACTGATGCGTTTGCAGATTTAGCGCAAGTCTATCACAGTACGCCCGAGTGGTTAGTGCGGTTTAGTATTATTGCAACTCTAGGCGAATTGGGCGATCCGCGCTCTTTTGACTTATTAAAAGAAGCATTGGAATCGGGTAGCGAGTTAGATAAAACTGCGGCAATTAGCTCTCTGGGAGATTTAGGCAATCCGCAAGCAATAGAATTACTAGTTCCTTTTGCTACCAACCCCGATTGGCAAATTCGCTATCGCGTCGTGCAAGCTTTAGCTAAATTGGGCGGCGAACAAGCTCGGACTCTGATCGAGCAGTTAGCAAAAGATGAAGTTGAAGCTGTATCTCAAGAAGCAAAAAATAGTTTGTAGTAAAATTTGTTTCTAGGAAGTTTGGCGAATAAAATTCGCAGCTATATAGACAAAATCTGCTTAAGCAGATTAAGAGATTGAATATGTTTCAGTCCGCGCAGGCGGACTTTGTTTGTGTAGTCGCGAATGATATTCGCTCAAACCACTATACGGCAACTGCGAGATAACGTACTACAAAAACTCCAGCAGAACAAACAGCTGCTCTTGCTGACACATATTGCCTTTTACGAGAAAAATATCGAGCGGGTGCTAGAATTATTTCCCCAGCTCAAAGAGTGGGAGCAGTCTAGATTTCGCCAAGCCCTAGCCAAGGCAATCGAAACTACCCATCCCCAAATGGCGATCGCGCTTTACAAACAATTAGCTACGCAGGCGATCGAGCAAAAAAATCGCTCTGCCTATCGAGAAGCCGTCCAACATTTACAACGAATCAAGGCTGTCTGTAAATCGTGCAACACTCAATCTGATTGGACGGGCATCACGCAACTGCGCTCTCAATACCCTACTTTACGGGCGTTACACGATGAGTTGTCCAAAGCAAAACTGTAATCAGCAGGTGAATAGTGACTGGTGGCTGGTGGCTGGTGACTAGCGGCTTCTTAACTTACGACTTACGACTTATATTCACTTTTGCAACATCTATGTTGTTAAAATGCTAGAAACAATGCTTCAGCTCTTGTAAACAAAACTTAAAGATTCGTCAAGAAAGGTTATGAACACAACAGAAAACAACGCTCTATCGACTGAGAAAAGCCTAGAGGCAATGTGGCAGTTCTCCCAGACTTACGCCAAGCGCACGGGAACATATTTTTGCGCCGATCCTTCCGTGACAGCTGTAGTAGTAGAAGGGCTTGCCAAACACAAAGACGATCTTGGTGCGCCTTTATGTCCCTGTCGCCATTATGAAGACAAGGAAGCAGAAGTTCACGCAACTTTCTGGAATTGCCCTTGTGTACCAATGCGCGAACGTAAAGAGTGTCACTGTATGCTGTTCTTAACTCCAGACAACGACTTTGCTGGAGAACAACAGGACATCGATTTAGAATACATCAAAACCGTGCGAGAAAGCATGGGATAGAGAATTCGGAATTCGGAATTCGGAATTCGGAATTGTAGGGGTGGGTTCACCAAAAATCTCTACTTCCATTAGAAAAAGTAGACAAACCCGCCCCTATTTAACAATTGCGTGTGAGGTATAAAGTCTTGAATCAAGAGGAACCAGAGGAGTTTTGGCAGGGTGTAGAACAGTTCAATCAAGGGCAGTTCTATGCCTGTCACGATACCTTAGAAGCCTTATGGATGGAAGCAACTGAACCGGAAAAAACTTTCTATCAGGGAGTTTTGCAAGTTGCTGTGGGGCTTTATCATCTAGGTAATAAGAATTGGCATGGGGCAGTCATTTTATTAGGAGAAGGCATTAAGCGGCTAGACAGGTATCCTAGTGCTTATAGCGGGATTGATGTTGATGAATTGATAATTTCTAGCGCCGATTTATTAAAAACACTACAACAAGCGGGTGCAGAAAAGGTGGGTACTTGGCAATTGGGTAAAGATGCGATCGCAACAGAAACTTCTACCTTGCCCCTGCCGAAAATCGTACCAGCTGAGTCAGAGATTGTGTAGGCAGACTTGACTACTCACTTCTACAAATATTGAAACAAGTCAGCAAAACCGTAGAGGCTGAGGATAAATAACAGTACGGCAATAACTTGGGTGGGACGCGCTTGGTAGGTAGGGGCGATCGCCTCTCGTATCCACATGGAAGCCGATACTCCGATTAAGTAACTCCAGGCTAATGCTTGATAAGACCAATGGGGTGAAATTAGCCAAGTCCCCAATAACATCGTTGCCAACAATAACATCAGCATTTCGATTAGCTGGGGTGGATTGTGCTGACAAGAAAAAACTAGAGTGTTCCACCAAATTAGCCAAATTCTCATAGGCAAGTCAAAAGTCAAAAGTCAAAGTTCAAAAGTCGTAGGGGCGGTTTTTTTAGGCAGACCTGTTCTAGAACAAGTAATTCTGCGGTTCAAACCCGCCCGTACAAAAGTCAAAATGCTCAAACATGAATAATTTAAGGCTAGCGATAGCGTCCGCCTGCTTGTCCAATACCATTAGCTTGCGCTGTTTTTTCTGACATTTCATCCGTCGCTGGTTCAATGCCAAACACGCGGCTAAATGCCTTGTCTACTTTGTAACCAGAATCGATCGCCTCTAAGGGGTCTTTCCGCAGTCTGTGACGCAGGCATAGAGTAATGACACGACGAATATCATCTACTGTGACTTCAGTACGACCTTCAAACGCCGCGATCGCTTTAGCTGCGCGGTTGGTTACAATGTCACCCCGCAAGCCATCAACATCAAGTTCGGAGCAAACTTCAGAAATTTTTACCCGCAGATCGTAATCCATTTGTACTGAAGGTAACAACTCTTGAGCCTTAATCAGCTGTTGTTGTAAAGCTTGTTGCTGTGGCTGATATTTGTCAGAAAATTGCAGTGGGTTTTGGTCGAAATCCGACCTTTGTTCCACAATTTGTACCCGCAAGGCTGGTTCTTTTACAGTATGAATTTCTGCGTGCATTCCGAAGCGATCGAGTAGTTGAGGGCGCAATTCACCTTCTTCTGGGTTGCCAGAACCAACGAGAACGAAACGGGCGGGGTGACGGATCGAAATGCCTTCCCGTTCTACAGTATTCCAACCACTGGCGGCGGAGTCTAGCAATACGTCTACAAGGTGATCGTCAAGTAGGTTAACTTCATCGACGTAGAGGATACCGCGATTTGCCTTTGCCAACAGTCCTGGTTCAAAAGCTTTGACACCTTCAGATAAAGCTTTCTCAATATCAATCGTGCCGCAAACTCGGTCTTCTGTAGCTCCCAGGGGCAGATCGACCATAGTAATTTTTTTCTTGGCGATGGGAATTTCTGCACCTTGTTCTAACAGTTGCCGTGCTGCATCGCCCATCAGATCGGGATCGCTAGGATGGCTGTTGAACGGATCGTCCGCTACAACTTCAATCTCTGGTAATAAGTCAGCTAAAGCGCGGATCGTGGTGGATTTGCCAGTACCGCGATCGCCCATGATCATTACCCCGCCAATTTTCGGGTCAATAATGTTGAGTAAAAGGGCGAGTTTCATTTCGTCCTGACCCACAATAGCGGTGAAAGGAAACACGACACGACGAGCAGCGGTAGCAGTTGTCACGGGATTACCTATTAAAGTTTTTTCTTAACACCGTCTTTAATTTTGCCACATAATGCAGTGCCACCATTGACACGTAATGTAGTAATGCCAGTGACACGTTATGCAGTGCTAGAGCTTGCAGCAGGCAAATAGAATTCGCAGCTATTGACCAATGTAACGGTTTTGTGGAGCGTAATTCGTGACATTCCTCAGCAGATCTCTCGTGTCGGACTGTATGAAATACAGGCAGGCTATCTGCTGACAAACCCGAGGATAAACATCAAGCTGCGCGTAAGAGATAGAAATCGGTAACAGAGTGTTTCTCATCTACCGCGCTCAAATCAACAATTATACACCTGCTGCTATCCAACCCTACATCAAACCCCACGCTTTAAACTGGCGGTTTCATCCTCCTGGACAAAAAGTTTGAACCCACGCTGCAACCTTTCCCAGAGTACGTGTAGCCACGGGCAATGAATTGGCGCTTTCAACTTGCAGCTAGTCACAAAAATTCAGAATTCCAAATCCGAAATTCAGAATTATCGAGAGGTAGTTAAGAGTAGGACAACGGTAATTCTTTTCACTGAATGTCTTGCAATTCCTCAGTATTTATATCGCGTTCAGAATCTTTCTGGAAATTAACTTTAGTAAGGAATCTACCACGTTCAAATTTATTTTATTTACACGTTCATCAAACACATATTACCTAAAGGAGAAACAACAAATGCAGCTTTCTTATCGTGGTTTAGCTTACCCCAAATCTAATCAATCAGCTCAAGTAGTGACTAAGCAAGTAGCAGGAAAATATCGAGGTGTCAGCTTCGGTTCTCGTCCAACCACACAAGCGATCGCCCCACAACCTACTCAACAATTAAAATATCGTGGATTAGCTTATTAAAGTGAGTAGTGAATATAGCAATTCAAGTTGATTTGTAAACGTGTCCAGTGTAGAGACGTTACATGTAACGTCTCTACACGAGCAATTAATTTCACGATTCATCTAGGATTGCTATAGTAGCTAAGTCAACAACTAATACCCAACAATTAACATCCATTACCAATTACCCATTACCAATTACCAACTACCCATTACCAATGTTTATTGACTAATAATTCCCGACCATTGAACTTTTTTCTGTTTGTCGCGACGATAGGAAAAGAAACGTTCTGGTTCTTGGTAGGTACAGTGAGGAGCGATCGCCACTTGTTCGGGACTAATACCCAATTGCTCTAATTGCAAGGTAATAACCCGCCGGATATCCAACCGGACTCTTTCTGGGTGAGAATCGGGAAATAGAGGAGAGTTGGGTATTTCAGCTAAACAGTCGAGAATTTCGGTTGTGGCATCAGTTGCAGTAATGCTAGCTCCAACTTCAGCTGCTACCTGTCGGGAAACCTGATAGACACTCCCCGCGATCGCAGGACCCAAAGCGACGCGCAAATCTTGAATTTTGCTACCTTGTGCTTGCAAACGCGCAATCGCTTGCGGCACAATTTTCATCGCCGTTCCCCGCCAGCCTGCATGAACGGCTGCAACTTGTCCGGTATGGCGATCGGCAATTAATACAGGCGTACAATCGGCACTCGCTACCCAAACTGCCTGTAGCGGCTGTTCTGTGAGCAATCCATCTGCCTCAACTAGGAGCGAGGAGTGAGGAGCGAGGAGTGAGGCAGAATTTTGGATTTTGGATTTTGGATTTTGGATTGAAAATTCTTCCTTGGCTCCCTCAACCCCCTTAGCTCTCTTCTTCCCCTCGCTCCTCGCTCCTCGCTCCTCGCTCCTCACTTCAGATGGAGTGACGACAACATTCCCATGTACCTGCTTGACGCGATAAGCCTCGGCTTCTGGGTGTAAAGCTGAGGTCAAGTCATGGGGAGCATGAGGATGAAAATGTCGCGTAAAAAAACCGTGGGGAAATGCTTCTAACAAGCTACAGGATAGATAGAGAAAACCTTCGCAACCGCGCCAATCCCAAGTATGCATGGATTAAATCTAAAAATTAGCAAACAATTAACCAACAAAATGAAACTAAATTAGCCAAGCTGCCATCTAATGTAAAAGCACAGCATGACAGGTTTATTTTCAGCAAATTAATGCTAACTTAATTGACACAGTTTGCACTTGCCAGCGTGACACTAGACCGACAAAAGCTATTAGCAATTCTTGCTCCAATGGTAGCAGAAGCGGATTTTGCTGTAGAAGTTTACGAGAGTCTACCCTCGACCAACCAGAAAGCCTGGAATGCGATCGCGCAGGGGGCAAAACCAGGAACGGTCATCATTGCCGAACGACAAACAGCTGGACGGGGACAATGGGGACGACAGTGGGCTTCGCCAGCAGGAGGTTTATATTTATCTGTAGTCCTAGAGCCAAACTTACCAGTCAACTGCGGCTATCAGTTGACTTTAGCAACTGCTTGGGGCATTGCAACGGCTTTGGGCGATCGCGGTGTTCCGGTAAAATTGAAATGGCACAACGACCTAATTTTGCTAGGACGTAAACTGGGTGGAATTCTGACAGAAACAAAAGTGCGACATGAAAAAATTATTCATGCTGTAGTCGGAGTCGGGATTAACTGGGCTAACCCTGTCCCAGCTACAGGGATCGGTTTGCAATCTTTCTTATCTCAACAACCTTTGGCTGCAATTGACTGCTTAGAAACATTAGCGGCTGTGACACTACAAGGCACAATTTCAGGTTACAAGTTTTGCTCCCCAGGGGGAATCGATACTCTTCTGCCGTCTTACCACAAACTATTTATAAATATGGGACAGCGCCTCACCGTAGAAGGACAAAACGGCGTTGTAGTTGGTATTAGCGATCGCGGCGAACTACGAGTCAGGCTTGACTCTCAATCATACAATTTCAGCCCCAATTCAGAAATTTGTCTCCCCCCTGGTGCTGTGAGTCTGGGTTATGATGGCTAATTGTTTGACAAAGCATAAATATTTCGTTTGTATCGTAAGGAAATAGCAGGGACGAGCAGGGAGCAGCGATCGTCAGTTGTCAGTATATTGGCGGAGCAAGGGAGTAGGGAGTAAGAAGGAACTTACAACTTACCAATGACAAATAACAAATGACAAATAACAAATGACTAACTACTAATTACCAGTTATTATGCCTACTAACTCCAAACATATATTTCTGATCGGTTTTATTAGTATTTCTAGCTTGCTTGGTGGCAACTTAGTCTTAGCTCAGTCAGAAGCCGCGATCGACAATTCATTCGATGCCTCTCCCAGCCCCAGCCTACAAGTCAATTCAAAATCGGTAAAACCGGAGAGATGGCAAAAACTGAGACAACAGCTAGACACTTCACCTGTCAGGCGATCGGCTAACTTGCCCGATCGTCCTGCTCCAGATCCTAGTGGTGCGTACATCGACCCCACAGGATACAGCCTCGGTGCTACCACTGGCTACGAAGCACCAAGCTCAATAGTATTAAAATCCAGAATCTCCGGTTGTCGGGCTGTTGCTAGACCTGGTTTGAGTAGCCTTTGTCGTCCCAGCCTCCGCCAACAGCGGATGAGACAACTAGCTCGTTCTAGAAACTTTGGTAGAAGCGTCGCCCCGCTCGATCGCCACTCGGTTGCCAACGGCATCAGACCAATTCAGCTGGGACCGATCGATATCACTGCTGAAGGCTTTCGCGTGGCGACCAACTTGAAAACCCAGCGTAGCGTTCTCAGCTATCAATACCGCGATCCCGAAGCCAAAGGACAGGGCAATTTCATGTTTCCACTAACAGTTCCCTCTCCCGTCACCTCAGTTTTTGGCTGGCGCGTCCATCCTCTGTTTGGTGATTTCAGCTTTCACTCTGGTACAGATATAGGTGCGCCCCTGGGAACGCCAGTGTTAGCGGCTTATCCAGGTACGGTAGAAGTTGCCGATTATGTCGGTGGCTACGGTTTAACTGTCGTTCTCAACCACAACAAAAATACGCTCCAAACTCTTTACGGTCATTTATCTGAAATTTTTGTCTCCCCAGGAGAAACAATTCCGCAGGGAACTGTCATCGGGCGGGTTGGCAGTACGGGTAATTCCACAGGTCCTCACCTCCACTTCGAGACCCGACAGTTAACTGCCAACGGTTGGATTGTTGCCAACCCTGAAGCATACTTGAAGACTGGGCTAGCACGATTAGATAAAGCTATCCGCTTAGCCAACTCCCAACCAGATCGTCACGAAACGGCGATGCCCGCCACTGTTCGCGAAGCGATCGTCGCCAGCGCCAGCAGTACTCAATTCAACTTTGAAATTAAGCAAGTCGATTTGGATAGCTTAGTTGCCCGCGATCCTGGTGCAGAATTAGAATCTGCCGTAGTCCAGCTAGTTAATGCACTTCGTGGCGATCGCAACGCTGTAAGTAAGAGCGAGGAGTTAGGAGTGAGGGGTTAGGGAAAAGACAAGGGAGAAGCCGTAAGTTTTAAGACGTAGGTATTTCACCCACCAGGCATCACTCTCTTATTCCCTCGCTCCTCGCCCCTCATAGATACCCGTGTTCTACTAAAAATGCTGGCGATAACTCTTCTCTGGCTTGATGAGGAGAGTTGTAATTCAGCAGTTTTTCGACATATTTGCCTAAAATATCAGCTTCTAAATTAACTAGACTACCAGGGCGGAGATCGCGTAAATTAGTGCAATCGTAGGTATGGGGAATGACGGCGACTTTAAACCAATTTCTGGTAGGGTCGAGATCGGCAATGGTAAGGCTAACACCGTTGATGGCAATACTGCCTTTGGGAACGATGTAGCGGGCGATCGCTTCTGTTGCAGTAAAGCTCATTTCCCATGAGGTAGCTGTGTCTTCTACCGTTTCCAAGCACCCCGTTCCATCTACGTGTCCCATGACAAAATGACCTCCCACTTTACCACCGACACGCAAAGAGGTTTCTAGATTGACATATCCTGCATCAGCTTCGCGCTGTCCCAGGGTAGTACGGCGGAGGGTTTCCGGCGAGGCTGCGGCGATAAATCCTTGGGGTAGAATCTCCATGACCGTGAGGCAAACTCCATCCACCGCAACGCTATCCCCGAGCGCGAGATCTGGCAAAATTAAATTTTTCTGGTCGCTAGAGCAAGTAATTTGATAATAATAGTTGTCTAGCGCTCGAATTTGACCCAAAGCTTGTACTAATCCCGTAAACACAGTTTTTCTCCCAAAAATCGATAATTTTGCCCAGTTTAGCTAGTTTGTCTCATCCGAGCGGTCTTGGATGCAATTTAGACAACTGATTCTGGCAAAATTTACTCACGCTAAATCCATAAATTCAGCTTACAATCAGGGCATACTTAGGATAGGCTATCGTACAGCAAAGAACTAAGGGCAATTCTCTGTCTTTGCTGACAGCAGATCGGAAAAGTTGTTATGTAAGGCTATAAAGTATGTTTATTTTTGCTATACAGAATCAAACACCTTCAACCCCATCTACCAATTACCCTTTGCCTAGAGAGTTTTAGAGGCTACGCAAATGATCGAAATGAAAGTCGCTGGCATTGCTTTAGATGCGGTCAACCGCAGTCCAATCGTGCTGTTGAAAGACGGTAAAGAGCGTAGAGCATTACCCATCTACATCAATCAAGATCAGGCAAAGGCGATTATTGGCGCTTTGGAAAATCAAAAACCGCCCAGACCTCTAACTCACGACCTCATAGTAAATATTCTAGAGGTCTGGGGTATGACCTTGGAAAAAGTCGTCATTCATTCAATTCAGGATGGGACGTTTTACGCAGTTTTGTGCGCCCGCCAGGGTGAGGTCAAAAAAGAAATTGATGCTCGTCCCAGCGATGCGATCGCGATCGCCCTACGCCTGAATAGCCCGATCTGGGTGATGGAGGAAGTGGTAGCTGATGCTTCAATTCCCGTCGATCGCGAAGCAGATGAAGCTGAGCTGAAAGCTTTTCGAGAGTTTCTCTCCAACATTAGACCAGAAGATTTGATTCAAGGAGGTGGCGAGTTTCGTACAGGCTGAAATCAGCGACCAGTTATCAGTGACCAGCGATCGATTACCAATTACCACTGATAACTGTCCGCTGTTCACTGAAATGTAATCCATTCTAAATGCTGCGGGTTCTCCATTAAGTCTTTGGCGACGATATAAGCGGCGATCGTCCAGGTTTGATAGCGCATTGCCTTTTTGCCGACTAAATTGCCTTTTCTGCCATCGTAGTATTCGGGCCAACGATCTTTATCTTTATACTCGCACCAACGTTTTTCGGCAATTCTAATTCCCCGTTCGGCAATACTTTTTCTCCCCACTTTTAAAGCTGCCGCGACTAAAAACCATAACAGAACGGGCCAACTTCCGCCATTATGATAAGACCAACTCACATTTTTTGGGTCGCAACCTGTAATTAATTCCCATTCCTTGTCTTCTATAGCAGGAAAACAAAGCTTCATTGGCATATTTCCAACTAGATCGATCCATCGTTTACCGATCAGATTCATGATCTTTTGAGATTGCGCTTCATCTGCTAACGAGCAAATAACTGACATCAAATTCCCAATTGCAAAGAAGCGAAAATCCATCCGCCCTGGTCCCAGATTCCCAGCGAGATAGCCTCCTTCTTTGGGAACCCAATCAATCGCCCAGGCTTCCAAAGACTCTGGATATATATTGAATTTGTTGCAAATTTCTTCTCCAAATTGCTCGTTTTCGTAGCGATGAATTTCATTCACTTTTTCTAAATCGAGCCAATAATGTTCGCGAATGTGCGTTTTCAATCTTGCCAATCGCTGCTCGATTTCTGTATGAATGTCCTGTTTATTTTTGGGTAACAGCAATTCATCTGCTGCTAGCAAAGCCGCGTAAAATAGAGCTTGAATTTCTAGCGGACGCTCGTACACTCCCATGCGACGGTCAATCATAAATGCCCCTTCGGGAACTAACAGCGTCGGGTACATATCGAATTGCTTCAGCATGTAGAGATTGAGAATTAACCTAATTCCCCGCTGAAATCCTGCTTCTTGAACTAACTCTTGGTCGCCTGTAGCTCTTTGATAAATCCGTAGTAAAATCAGCCACCACAAACAAGAATCTACAGGTGTAACCCTACCGATTGCCCGTTCGCCGAAATCGGCTCTGACAGCTTGTTTTCCTTCTTCTTCGACTATCTCAAAACTTGCTGGCATTAGACCCATACCTGGTCTTACGCCATCCATATGCGCCCTAACTTCATCGATATTTTTGTCGTTAATCTGTAACTTCAGGGTTTGTCGTAAAAAATTGGCGACAATTTCACCCTGACCTCTAGTTAAAAATGCTAGGGCTGAAGGCACAAAATCGCGAATAAAGCAATGCCCGTAATTGAATTGTTGAGTGCTTTTATCAATTGCAGCAGCTACTGTACCAATTGGTTCATTCTCAAACTTTAAAACCGATGCTTCTAATCTCGTCCACGCCTCACTCAGTAGCTCCTTTTCTGTATACATGAACCAGTTAGTCCCCGCAAATTTTTGAGCAACCTTTATTTTAAAGGGAGTAGGGAGTAGGGGGTAGGGAATAGAAGAGGGACAAGGGAGATAAGGAGGACAAGGGGGACAAGGAAGAATTCAAAAGTTATTTTTCTCCCTCAGCTCCCTCAGCTCCCGATCGCTCCCTCAGCTCTCTTTTAGGCTTTTGCCGAGACTGCCATTTTGATTTCTTTGGCAGTGAGGCTTTCGTAGACTGCTCGCATCTTCAAGCCTGTTAGGACTTGGAATAAACCCGTGCCGTTGTTGGAACCAGGGTATTCGCGGTGCTGGAGCAACAAATGAGTCATTTCACCTTGGTATTTGGTAAAGGTGTTGCTCAGGTGAGTTTCGATGTAAGCAACTTCCTCTAGGTTGTCAAATTGTCCGTCTACTTCTAATACGGAGACGTATTGACCGTAGTAAACGTCCGACCCGTAGAACATTTGCATTCCTGGGTAGGAACAGGTCAGTTTACGTCCGCAAGGTGTCCACTGAATCGTAGAGCCTTCGTCGAATAGGTAGGTTGGTGTCATGCCGTGTACGTCTTCTTTTTGCAGCATCCGCACGCGCAACACTTTCCGCTCTTTGTCTTCTTTGATCAGGTTAGTTGGCAACACCTGAATTACAACATCGGCAAATTCTCTTTGCGGCTCGATGTAAGCGTCAAAATCGGGTTTGCGAGAGTTAATTGCCGCAACCACGTCTTCATAGCGATGACCGCGTTCTGCCATGTCGCGTTGAATTTTCCAAGCGATCTTGACTTCATTGCTGATGTCAAGATAGACGCTGAAATCAAGTAGCGATCGCACCCGTTCGTCATACAGCGGATGCAAGCCCTCAACTACAATGATATGATTTGGCTCGATATGTTCCGGTGGGTCAATGCATCCGGTTTCGTGGTTGTAAATCGGCTTTTCAATTGATTGACCGTTTTTCAGAGCTTTGATTTGCTCGTACATTAGGTCAAAATTATTTGCCTTGGGATTGAGGGCAGTGATTCCTGTTTCTTTGCGCTGTTTGCGATCCAGGCTGTGATAGTCATCTAAGCAAATAACGGTGACTAACTCTTCTCCAAACAAATCTGTTAAACGGCGCAAAAACGTGGATTTACCGCAACCGGAATCTCCGGCTACGCCAATCAAAACCACGCGATCCGGCTTACTGATCATAGGTTTCCTCTAACTGACAAGATGGGCTGTTTTTGTATGTTGTTTGTTTGGCTTACTTGGTAGCCTGGAACTTAATCTGGTAGTCTTAACTTGTATTGCTTGGGTTGCCTCCAAGCTTCAGCTGTTGCGATCGCGCTTCCCGATGGAAGAAATCGCCTGAGAGCTGCTAAGTATTTAGTCCTACTGTTATAGTAGATCCTACCAGAAGGGGATCGCCCTTACAAGGCTACTTTTGGGCTATATCGTCTAGTGGCTTAGTACTTATGCTAAGGTTTTGTTGCACATTTTTATTAAAAAAAACAAAACTCGATCGCTCTTAACATTCTGCAAGTGACTAAATTTGTAGTCTGGTAGAGGAGTTAAGCAAGGAATTTGCCATCCCAGGCGCTCCTTTACGGGTGAGAATAATAAAAGTTCATCACAGCTACTTTTTGGAAGTATTTCTTGCGACTCTTTTTTGCAGAAGCAGAAATCTCTCTCTTAAGAGAGCTGTTTTAGAACACCAATTTTCAGTTTTCAGTAGTGATGTAGGGTTCGGAGAGAGTTAATCGATGTACAATTCCAACGCCGCTGATGCAGCCGCCAACACCGAAGCTGGTAGCCGCGTCTTTGTATACGAAGTGGTGGGCTTACGTCAGAATGAAACAACTGACCAAATGGGCTACCCGATTCGTCAAAGTGGCAGCGTATATATGAGAGTGCCTTACAACCGCATGAACCAAGAAATGCGGCGGATCGCCCGTATGGGAGGCAAAATTGTCAATATTCAACTTCTGACAGTTGATGGCAACGGTAACGGCAAAGCCCCTGCTGTGGCTCCAAAACAAGAAGCAGCAAAAGCTGCACCACAAGAGCAGAAAAAAGCAGAAAATAAAGGCAAGCCCATGACTCAAGCACAGCCAAAGCCTGAGAAAGCCAAACACGCAGATGTCCCCGTCAATACCTATCGTCCCAATGCTCCTTTTGTTGGGAAGTGTCTTTCCAATGAAGAATTGGTTGGTGAAGGCGGAATTGGTACTGTTCGTCACTTAATTTTCGATCTTTCCGGTAGCAATCTTCGTTACCTAGAAGGTCAGAGTATCGGCATCATCCCACCCGGGACAGATAAAAACGGTAAGCCGGAAAAGCTACGGCTATACTCCATTGCTTCCACCCGTCACGGGGACAAAATGGATGACAAAACCGTTTCTCTATGCGTGCGTCAATTGGAGTACAAGCACCCTGAAACAGGCGAGACTGTCTACGGTGTTTGCTCGACTTACCTCTGTCACTTAGAAGCAGGGGCAGACGTGAAGATCACCGGACCCGTCGGGAAGGAAATGTTGCTGCCAGAAGACCCCAATGCCAACGTTATCATGTTGGCAACGGGTACGGGTATTGCTCCATTTAGAGCTTACCTGTGGCGGATGTTTAAGGATGAAGAAAAAGCTGCCAACCCTGAGTATCAATTTAAGGGTTTTGCTTGGTTGATCTTCGGTATTCCTCAAACTCCCAATATCCTTTACAAACAGGAACTAGAAGAGTTACAAGCGCAGTATCCCGATAACTTCCGTCTCACTTATGCCATTAGCCGCGAGCAGAAAAACGCTCAAGGTGGCAAAATGTACATCCAAGACCGAGTAGCCGAACAAGCAGCAGAACTGTGGAAGCTGATCCAGCAAGAAAATACCCACACTTACATTTGCGGTTTAAAAGGTATGGAAGGCGGGATCGACGAAGCACTAGCAGCGGAGGCTGCTAAATCTGGTATCAAGTGGTCGGACTATCAGAAAGAGATGAAGAAAGCCGGACGCTGGCACGTTGAAACCTATTAGTGGTTAGTGGTTAGTGGTTAGTGGCTAGTAGGGTGGGCAATGCCCACCCTACAATTGTTTTTGGCGAACTAAGTGGGAAAGTTGTGGCTTTTAAGGTTGGTTTACTAGGATTAGGTACGGTAGGAACGGGGACGGTTCAGCTATTGCAGGATAGGGCTGGACGGCATTCTCTAATGCAGGAGTTGGAAATTTATCGAGTTGGAGTCCGATCGCTCGATAAGCCCCGTGCGGTCAACCTACCAGATGGAATATTGACGACAGATTTACAGGCGATTGTCAGCGATCCAGAAGTAGAGATTGTCGTTGAGGTATTGGGAGGACTGGAACCAGCGCGATCGCTGATTATGGAGGCGATCGCTCATCACAAGCACGTCGTCACGGCGAATAAGGCTGTTATCGCCCGTTACGGCAATGAAATTTTTGATGCTGCCAACGCTGCTGGAGTTTACGTCATGCTAGAGGCGGCTGTTGGGGGAGGCATTCCAGTCATTCAACCCCTGAAACAAACTCTAGGTGTGAATCGGATTCATGCTATTACTGGCATTGTCAACGGGACGACAAACTATATTCTGACGCGGATGCAAGCGGAAGGCAGTAGTTTTGATGACGTACTGGCAGACGCACAAAAACTCGGATATGCTGAAGCTGACCCTACTGCCGATGTAGACGGTTTAGATGCTGGCGATAAAATCGCTATTCTCGCTTCCTTAGCTTACGGTGGCAGGATCAAGCTACCCGATGTTTACTGTGAAGGCATTCGTCAAGTCAGCCAAACAGATATTGCTTACGCCCAAAAACTCGGTTTTACAATCAAATTACTCGCGATCGCCCAAAGAGAAACTCCTTCAGCTCCCTCAGCTTCCTCAGCTCCCTCAGCCCCTCTGCTCTCCGTCCGCGTTCACCCCACTCTCATACCTCAATCGCATCCCTTAGCCAGCATTCACGGGGTCTACAACGCAATTTTGGTGGAAGCCGAACCCCTCGGACAGGTGATGTTTTTTGGTCCTGGGGCAGGGGCAGGAGCAACCGCTAGCGCCGTTGTTTCGGATATTTTAAATGTTGCTGCTGTGTTGAAAACGGGACACTTGGAGACAGAAAGCGCCTCACTCCACCCATTACTCGCTTGCACTCATCAAGACTACTGCGCGATCGCCCCAATGTCAGAACTCGTTACCCGATTTTACGCCCGCTTCCTCACCAAAGACCATCCTGGGGTAATTGGTAAGTTGGGAACTTGTTTCGGTTCCCACGGTGTCAGCTTAGAATCTGTCGTGCAGACGGGAATTCACAAACATTTAGCCGAAATCGTCGTTGTCACCCACAACGTGCGCGAAGGCGATTTTCATCAAGCTTTAGCAGAAATTCGCCAGCTTGAAGCAATTGATAGTATTCCTAGTATTTTGCGCGTGTTGGAAGAGGGGAGTGGGGAGTGAGGAGTGAGGAGTGGGGAGTGAGGAGTGAGGAGTGAGGAGTGAGGGACAAGGGGGAACTCGGGGACCCCACGACCGAAGGGAGTGGGGATTAGGGGGCGAAGGGGGACAAGGAAGACAAGGGGGACAAGGAAGAATAATTACTGTCAACCGTTAACTAATGACCAATGACCAATGACCAATGACCAATGACCAATTGAAAAAATTAGCCTTAAGGTAGTAGATTGAGCGAATTAGTACAAGTAGATTGTCTTAGACACGAAATCCTGATTCGATGGGCGAAAATGCATGACTAATTCCCCACCTCCCGATCCTCGGTCTTCCAGAACTCCTTTAGGATTTGATGAATTTCTTGCAGTCGTGCTGGCTTTAGCTGCGCTCGGCGGAATACTATTTTGGTCGCTGTCTCGTTCGGGGCGAGGTTTTCAGATTCCCAGTATCTTACCGTTGGTGACTGCCCCAGAAGCGCGATCGCCTGTGGCTTTGACTCCCCAGCCGCAAGCTAGCCCCGAACCTAGAGCGGAACTAGCGCCGATTCCCAGTCCTGCCCCAGAAGCGATCGCTCCAGAAACGCCTGTCACGCCCCGCAGACAGCCTGTAGCTCCATTTCCGGCGATCGTCCCTGTTCCCACCACACCAACCACTCCAGCATCCCCAGAACCATCTCCAACCCAACAAGTTAAGTTTCAAGATGTGCCTGCGGATTATTGGGCATATCCATTTATTACAGCTCTTGCCGAGCGTGGCATCGTCAGAGGTTTTTCTGGCGGCTATTACAAGCCTACCGATCCCGTCACTAGAGCTGAGTATGCTGCGATTTTGCAAGAAGCCTTCAATCAATTACCTGGATCTGATACTCAGAGTAAATTTACAGATGTGCCTGAAAATTTCTGGGGAATCCCAGCGATTAATCGAGCAATTCAACTTGGATTTTTACGCGGGTATCCTGACAATACATTTAAAGCTCAACAGGAGATTCCTAGAGCGCAAGTTTTGGTGTCTCTGGCTAGTGGCTTAAATCTTGCACCACCAGCCTTACCAGAGCAAGTCTTGGAGAAATTCTATGTAGATGCAGACCAAATTCCCAATTATGCTAGGGAGAGAATTGCCGCAGCTACCACGGCTGGGTTAGTCGTGAATTATCCTGAAGCTAATCAACTCAGACCTAATATCAAGGCTACCCGTGCTGATGTAGCAGCCAGCGTTTACCAAGCTTTAGTAAGAGCAGGACGGCTCGATCCGATTCAATCTCCCTATATTGCTGGAGTTCAACAGCAGTAAATGGTAAATGGTAGTTGGTAATTGGTAATGGGTAATTGTTCCCCCTGCTCCCTGATAACTGAAAAAGCGATCGCGCTAAGACAAATCTTATTGGGCGATCGCTTTTATTTGTTTGTGTTTTTATGCAGATCTCCGCTACTGCTGCGGACTATTTCTTGCTACCAACGACTTGACTGGTAATAGCTTGAATTTCTTGCCCCAATTCTTCCCGTGTCTCTACTTTGAGTAGGTAACGATAGACAAACCAAGCAGAATAACCGATCCCGATTAATTCAAAAGTTGGTGCAAGCAGAGGAATATCATTGAGAGCATCTAAGATTGCCAAAACGACTTTGACAGTGACAAATGCTGCCACAATCAAGAGGACAACAGTAATTGGCTTTTGGTTTTCGTTATAAAACTTGGCAATGTATTCTGGTAGTTCGTCCAGAAAGGCTCTGACTTGAGCGCCGAGTTTTTTCAATTGCGCGTTTGACTGAGGCGCGGGAGGAAGCGCCAAGGTGCCTGCGGGTTCGCTAGCTGGCATTCCTTCAGGTGTGGTGGTGTATTCTTGTTGTTGTATCTGAGATTCCATAGTTTTACCTTGTTTTTGACAATGACTACTTTAATATCGCCGATATAGCAACGGTCTGCATGTTCTACCGGACTGATTAGTTTGAAAATCAAAAAATCAAAACGAGTTCTTTGTTATTGATCAAATATACTTAACTTCCACGGACTACTCGATCGACTTCAAGATAGATAAATCAGATCGAGTTCGTCAGCACTCGGATTGTCATAAGTTGTAAATTAAGTTACTTGACATTGCTAGCAACCGCTTGAGGAAACTCTACTTTAATTTGATTAGGACAAGGTTTTCCGCTTTCAAAATCGCTAATATTGGCAAGGGTAGTCTGGGCAATACTAGTCAGTGCGTCTTTGGTAAAAAAGGCTTGATGACCAGTAATCAGGACGTTGGGGAACGTCAGCAACCGCTGTAATACGTCATCTTGCACGATGGTGTTTGAGAGATCTTCAAAAAAAATATCTCCTTCTTGCTCGTAGACATCTAAACCAAGATATCCAATTTTACCGGATTTTAAGCCTTTAATAGCTGCTTTTGCGTCGATCAACGCTCCACGACTGGTATTAATCAGCATTACACCTGTTTTCATCAAGGCGATCGCTTCAGAATTAACTAAATGGTATGTCTCTGGTGTTAGCGGACAGTGAAGGCTGATAATGTCAGTACGGGCAAATAAGTCCTGAAGCGAGACATACTGCACGCCTAAAGCTTGACAGTCAGGGTTTTGATATTTGTCATACGCTAGCACATGACAGCCGCAAGCATGGAGAATTTGCGCGACGATCGCCCCAATCTTTCCAGTACCAACGATCCCCGCTGTCTTGCCGTGTAAGTCAAAACCCATCAAACCTTCTAGCGAAAAATTCCCCTCGCGCACGCGATAATGAGTGCGGTAAATTTTACGATTCAGGGCAAGAATTATCCCTAGAGTATATTCTGCTACTGCATAGGGTGAGTAGGCTGGCACGCGCACGACTGGTAAACCTAATTCAGTAGCAGCAATGATATCTATGTTGTTATATCCGGCAGCACGCAAAGCAATTAACTTCGTACCGCGATCGGCTAGACAAGTCAAGGTTTGACGATCTAATTGGTCGTTGACAAAGACGCAAACTACTGGATAGTCTTTTGCTAAAATGCTCGTTTCGCAGGTCAGACGAGGTTCAAAAAATGCCAGTTCGTGTTTGTATTCGGCGTTAGCAGTTTCTAAAAAGGTGCGATCGTAGGATTTGGTGCTAAATACAGCAACTTTCATCCTTGTTCCTCTACTCAGTACGTCAACAGTGAAAAGTCAAAAGTTAAAAGTTAAAAGTCAAAAAAGCAAACTTTTAGCTGTTGTGCTGTTGTAAAGATGTCATCCTGATGTGGCAAAGCTGCTTTTCATTGTACTTGAGCCAGCAGTCGTTACAGTTCTTTGCGAACTTATTCGTCATTTGTCATTCGTCATTTGTTAGTAGTTAGTTAACTCTTGCGTCTTGCCGAATGAAGATGAGTGCTGCGATCGCACCCGATGGATTGTATCGTTATTCCCTAACTAGAGTTTGGGACACCGATCTACCATGCATTGGCTTTATTATGCTCAACCCCAGTACGGCAGATGCAACCAAAGACGATCCCACGATTCGTCGCTGTATCAATTTTGCTCGTAACTGGGGATACGGAAGCATAGAAGTAGGCAATTTATTTGCTTACCGCGCCACCGATTGGTTAGTGTTGCGAAGAGTCTTCGATCCGGTTGGCTGCGAGAATGACTCTTATTTAATGCGAATGCAGCAAAGTGTCGAGAAAATTGTCATTGGTTGGGGTAACTATGGTAGTTGGCAACAAAGAGATAAATCCGTACTAGGTTTCTTGAGTCAGGGTCAAGTTTTGCATTGTCTAGGAGTCACCCTACAAGGACAGCCACGTCATCCACTCTATGTTAGAGGGGGTGCAGTCCTAATACCATATCGGGAGCCGGGAGTCGTAGGGGGGGGTTCATGGAAAATTCCTGCGAACAACTAGAAGATCTGCAATTAAACTCGCCCGTACGGGAGTCGGGGAAGAGAGAGTTGCCAAGCTGAGGAAGTTGGGGAAGCTGAGGGAGCAATTCTAGTCACTAGTCACCAGCCGCTAGCCACTGATAACTGATTCAGCCTCCAGCGGCAAATGTAACCAGAATTATTACTGAAAGCAAAATCCCAGGAGTCAAAAGCATTACTAGTGTTAATAGATCGTGGGCGTTCATGATTTTGCTGTTTGATAGCCTTACTTTACTACTCTAATCATTGTGGGGGAAAATTGAATTCTCACCATCGTCAGAGCTATTGATTTAAGATTTCACCTTGTAGAGATGTTACATGTAACGTCTCTACTTTAACCCCATCAAGGGCTGTGCTACTTCTGTCTCAGTGAGTCCCCGGCTTTGAATCAAAACGCCAAATCCGCCTAAACCCATAGGATCGAGCAGTTGATGTAGAGCATCACGCCGCCATAGGACTTGTTGGAGCGATTGGCTTGTGGTTTGAGATAGTGCCGCAATGCGATCGCCCAATCCTAACGCCATCAAAAATAAGCCTTGTTGGGTGAACCCGACTGTTGGCAGTCCGCAGCGATCGCCCCATCGCTGTAGAGCTGTAAAATCAACGTGAGCGGTGATATCTTGTTGTCCGATATTGATATACGGATCGTTGTGGTGATGGTGTTGATAGTAACATTGTAAAGTCCCTTGCGATCGTGCTGGATTGTAGTATCGACTTGCAGGATAACCATAATCAATTGTCAATACATATCCACGCTGCAACTTCTGAGCTACTGCTTGCAACCAGTCTAAAGCAGCCAAATTTACCTCGCTGCGATATCCATCTGGATAGGTAGAAGAAGTTATATCGATGCCAACCAAGTCGAAATATTCTTGCAGTCTGGGTGTAGAAAGTTTCTCTGTAATTTCTGTAAAAGGAGAGTGGCTAGTGGCTAGTGGCTGGTGACTAGAATTGCTACTTCCTTGTCCCCCTTGTTTCCCTTGTCCAACATACACCTCTCGCAGCACACCTCGTTCGATCGCAATTTGATGTACGGGTAGTGCGTCTATGAGTTCGTTGGAAAAGAAACAGCCAGCGATCGAATTATCTGGGATTTCTTCTAGACTGCACCAGCGGATGGATCCCCCCGCCGGCGGCGACCCCCTTAAAAAGGGGGTTGTAGAGAGAACATTGCCCCCCTTCTCAAGGGGGGTTGGGGGGATCGTCTTGCCTCCCTTTTCAAGGGGGGTTGGGGGGATCGTCTTGCCCCCCTTTTCAAGGGGGGTTGGGGGGATCGTCTTGCCCCCCTTCTCAAGGGGGGTTGGGGGGATCGTCTGCTGCTGTAACTCTCGCAAAGCAGGAGACTGCTCGACAATGATGTAGTCCAGTACGGCGAAAAACTCTGGATAATTCAGCTGGACGTATTTGAGTAAATCTAAAACCAAAAAACCTTGACCTGCCCCCATTTCTACTAAAGTAAAGGGCTGAGGTTTTCCTAAGATCTGCCACATTTGAACGAACTGCTCTGCGAGCAACTCGCCAAAATCAGCACCCAGATGGGTAGACGTAAAAAAATCACCCTGCTTGCCCATTTGGACGGCTTTAGTCGTGTAATAGCCGCAAGTCGGGTGATATAGCGCTAATTCCATATACTCAGCAAAAGTGATTCGCTGCTGAGAACTGGAGGCGATCGCACGTCGAATCGCCTGCTTCAACTCTAAATTCGAGTCATCTGTCATTTGTCATTTGTATTGATTATTTTTGACTGACGACTTTTGTACGGGCGGGTTCACTAGTTTGCTCTGACTTTGACAAATATTTTAGGTAAACCCGCCCCTACGACTTACGACTTATTTATCGGTCTACCGATCCCATGATGATGTCAATACTACCCAGGATCGTGACGATATCAGCAACCTTCACGCCTCGGAGGATATGAGGCAGAATTTGCACGTTGTTGAAATCAGCTGCGCGGATTTTCCACCGCCAAGGGAAGACATTATCATCGCCGATAATATAAATGCCTAATTCCCCTTTGCCACTCTCTACACGGATGTAGTGTTCGCCTTTGGGAATCTTGAATGTGGGGGCAACTTTCTTACTGATGTATTGGTAATCAAAACCACTCCATTCAGATTTTGGACCAGCTTGCATCCGCTTGGCTTCCAGGTTTTCGTAGGGTCCACCTGGTAGTCCGGCAATGGCTTGGCGCAGAATTTTCACCGATTCGCGCATTTCCCGAATTCGCACTAAGTAACGCGCAAAGCAATCCCCGGCGGTTTCCCAGTGAACGTCCCAGTCGAAGTCGTCGTAGCATTCGTAGTGGTCAACTTTCCGCAAGTCCCACTTTACGCCACTTGCCCGCAGCATGGGACCGGAAAGCCCCCAGTTAATAGCTTCTTCTCTTGTAATCGTGCCTACACCCTCAACACGACGACGGAAAATCGGGTTGTTGGTGATCAGGCGCTCGTATTCGTCTACTTTGGGCATGAAGTAGTCGCAAAAATCGAGGCACTTATCGATCCAGCCGTAAGGTAGATCGACGGCTACACCACCAATGCGGAAGTAGTTGTTATTCACCATCCGGTAGCCTGTAGCTGCTTCCCAGAGGTCGTAGATCATCTCGCGTTCGCGGAAGATGTAAAAGAAAGGAGTTTGAGCGCCAACATCAGCCATAAACGGACCCAACCAGAGTAAGTGATTGGCAATCCGGTTCAGTTCCAGCATGATGACGCGGATGTAGCTGGCGCGTTTAGGAACGGGAATATCGGCTAATTTTTCGGGGGCGTTGACAGTAACAGCCTCATTGAACATCCCCGCCGCATAATCCCACCGACTCACGTAGGGGACGTACATGATGTTGGTGCGGTTTTCGGCGATTTTTTCCATTCCTCGGTGCAGGTAGCCGATGACGGGTTCGCAATCGACCACATCTTCGCCATCCAGAGTCACGATCAACCGCATCACGCCATGCATGGAGGGGTGATGCGGTCCCATGTTGAGTACCATGGGTTCTGTTCTGGTTTCTATCCTTGCCATATGTTTAGCGATCGCTCCTTGACCAATCAGTTATCAGTTAGTAGTAGAGACGTTACATGTAACGTCTCTACTACTAACCACTAACCAGTTTTATTGCGTTTCTTTAATAATTATAAGAATTGACGGCTCCGAAAAAGTTTTATAAACCACTGATATTCATAAACTTTGGCAACTGCTGGTATAGATGGTTTAGCTGCCGATCGCCACTTGCTGCTCGTCAGTCTGTCGCAGGCAAATCCGTAAATGACTTGCCGTTCCTTGGCGATCGCGCACGACGGTTGCCGTCAAGAATGCGTCATAGGGTTCCCATTTGTGAGGTTGGATGCGGACTTGCCAGTTTTGCAGTCGGTCAATTTGATAGCATAGTCGATTGAGTTGAGAACGAAAGGATGAGCGATCGCCTCGTTCGACAAACAAGACAAGTGGTTTGCCAACTAAGTATTCTGGCGCTGCATTCAGTAGACTAACAGCAGCACGGTTAGCTTCGAGAATCACTCCCGCAGCATTGGTGACAAAATAGCCATCTGGAGCCAATTCAAATAAATCTTGGTAGCGTTGGCGCTCCTGCTCGACTAAAAATCTAGCTGCTGCCAATTCTTCATTTTGCTGCCGCAGCTCCTCAATAGCAACATAAATCTCTTCTAGAGAACAACTGAGTTCTCTAAAAGATTCTGCCAGTAACTCCGCTGGCGACCAAGCTGGCTCTTTTGCACGAATATACAAATTTTCTAAGCGACGGCACATTGCTTCTAACTGAATCGTTAGCTCGCCCGTGTTCTCAGCAAACTTATTTGAATTGATTGGCATAGTCTGCGAAAATAGCAATTTTTCTACAACACTTTAACTCGCAAGTATGACATTTGCTATATAAAACAAAACAACAACAACTTCTGACCTCCTATCTCATAGCGGTTTTCAATTGGATGCAATACACGTCTGGTAGGGGCGCTTTCTCTGTGCGCCCCTACAAATGTCATCCATACAATCGAGAATTGCTATCAATACTTTTCGGTTAAGGCAAGATCCCCCCTAACCCTGCCTTATAAAGGGAGCGAGAGAAAGTTGCACATTGGACAAAAATCTCCAGAAACCCACCCTTTCCATGCAGCAAAACCATGAAAATTCAAGTCATCAATCCCAATACCACAGCTAGCATGACCCAAAAAATCGGGTTAGCAGCAAAAGCCGTTGCAAGTCCTGACACTGAGATTATTGCTTGCAACCCAACTATGGGACCAGTTTCGATCGAAGGACATTACGATGAAGCACTTAGCGTAGTTGGCTTACTTGAAGAAATTCACCAAGGAGAAGCAACTGGGGTAGATGGTTATGTCATCGCTTGTTTTGGCGATCCTGGCTTGCTGGCTGCCCGCGAACTAGCACGGGGTCCCGTCCTCGGTATTGCGGAAGCGGCGATGCACGCTGCGAGTTTTGTGACTACTGGATTTTCCATCGTTACCACCCTCAAACGCACGCAAGTCATTGCTCGGCAATTAGTAGAAAACTACGGTATGAGTCGCTTTTGTCGTAATATTCGCGCGATCGATCTCCCCGTGTTGGAACTGGAGATTGCAGGATCTCCAGCTCGCAAGACAATTATTCAAGAGTGTAAATCTGCCCTAGCTGAAGATGACTGTGGGGCGATCGTTTTAGGATGTGGTGGTATGGCTGACCTACCTGCTGAAATTAGCGGCGAGATTGGTATTCCCGTCATTGATGGTGTTACTGCTGCTGTCAAATTTGTAGAAGCTTTGGTAAGTTTGGGTTTAAGTACTAGCAAAGTTGGCGATCTAGCATATCCCATTCCTAAACCCTATACTGGTATGCTTGCCCCTTTTGCTCCCAAAAAGTAACAGCGATCGCCTTTAACTTTCGCTCGAACTGGCTTTGTAAGCAGCCCACCCACCAAGATGCGAAATATCAGTCCAATTGTATTTTTCAATTAATTCTTTCGGATAAAGAAATGCTGTCAAGACTTCTCCATCCTCTAGAACAATATCGCTTGCATACATATTTGGTGGCTCGTTTGCCGACAAATATTCAAACTGCTCTTTCGTCATTTCATAGACTTCCCCAGGAATAGAAATTCCACCTTCTGCGACTTCATAAATCGCCGGATGCCAACCGTCACCAGCAGCGTGAAGGCGATAGCGGGGTTGAGTTGCTGCTGTTTTGACAAACTTTGCTGACTGAAGATTTTGATGATCTGGTTGTCCGCGCAATGCCGAACCACAAATAAAAACTTTTCTGTTTTCTGAGGTTGTTTTCATGTTGAGGGGGAATTGGTAATTGGTAATTGGTAGTTGGTAATTGGTAGTTGGTAGTTGGTAGTTAGTAGTTGGTAGTTAGTATTTATTAGACCTCCTGCGTGAATACTTGAATTGTCATCCATACGCGAAGCGAAACATCTGGGAGATTCTTCACTACACTGCGTTGCGTACCCTTCGGGAAGGCTTCGCCAACAGAATGACATCCATGATTTTTTGATTCATGCAGGAGGTCTATTGATTACTAGCCACTAGCCACTAGCTACTAGCCACTCTTCACTACTCACTACTCACTTTCGTTTGCTGTAATTGCTCGACTTCTTGTACGACTCGCGCTTTACTTGCTCTTAAGTGGGCAACCATTGCCTCGACTGCCGCTTTTTCATCTCGCTGCTGTATGGGTTGATAAATTTGTCGATGTTCTGTACGAATTTCTAATACATTGGGATTGTGTTTGGTTGTCTGAATCCTTAACAGTTGCATTTGATCGAAGACTCGATCTAACAGGGAGACCAGCCAGGGATTGCCGGAACTCTGCGCTAATAACCGATGAAAGCGGTAGTCAATATCTAACAAGCGAAAGCTAGTCAGTTGTGTAGGTTTACTATTTACTATCTTTTCTGCTTGCTCAACCATGCTTTCAAGTTCTTGCAGTTGCATTTCTGTCGCATGATGACAGGCTCCCCGGACAGATAATTCCTCCAAAGCAATTCGACAATCGTACAATTGCATTGCATCCACAATTGATATCGTCGCAACCCGCAAGACTCCATCTAGGTCGCTTGTAGCTAGATTTTCATGCTGAAGTAAGCGAATTGCTTCTCTAATCGGCGTTCGACTTACCTGAAGCTTGTTCGCTAATTTGGTTTCTACTAGTCGCTCTCCTGGTGCTAGTTCCCCTGAGAGTATGGCATTCCGCAACGCCTGATATGCTTGTTCTTGTAGCGATCGCTGTCGCTGGAGCGACTGAGGAGACAGGGACAAAGCGGGACTCCTTAGCATCTGTCTGAAGAGGGATATTTTAGCTATTCTTATTTTATGTTTTTGACGGCACGATCTTCCTTAACTGTATTTGTACGTGTTATTGAGGAAGAAGTTAGGCGATCGAGCCAGAATGAATATTGTGTGGCTAGCTCCTGACCTCTTCATCAGCTTTGCATACAGTATACAATTTTTTCTCCTGAGGAGCATGAGTTTTTGCTAGCGATCGCCACCCTCAATTATTAAATAGATATTCTTAATTATCGAGATCCCTCGCCTGAGATAGACATGCTCTTTCTCTCGGGGGAGATTGTAGTCCAACATACAGTTTATTTTTTCGATTTATTCTTATATATCATCGTATACAGCATACACATTTATCAGCTAGACTTTTGAGTCCAAACGTGCGTACCTGCTGATGAGTAAAGTGCAAAGATAAGAGCGAACTACTGTTACCGCTTTTCTAGCATCGCCCGTTCGCAGCAGGATTGAGTCAAGCTAGCAATTGCACTACAGAACTAATCATGACAACAACTGGAGTTAGACAAGAATTCCTCCAAACGAGTTCAGCAACGCAACAAGCCTTAGCTGATGCGGCGGCTGGCGTATCGTTGCGATCGGTGACGAAGAAATACGGCTCGTTTACAGCAGTTGAAAATTTGACCTTAGATATTCCCGCCGGAAACTACTGCTGTTTATTAGGTCCGAGTGGATGCGGCAAAACAACAGCACTGAGAACGATCGCGGGACATGAAGAAGTCACTAGCGGAGATATTTTAATTGGCGATCGCCGCGTCAATGACATTCCAGCAGCGAAACGCAATACTTCGATGATGTTCCAAAGCTATGCCTTGTTTCCACATAAAAGCATTTGGGAAAACGTCGAGTTTGGCTTGAAAATGCGTAAACTCCCAGAACAAGAACGCCGTACCAGAGTGGGAGAAATGCTAGAAATGGTAGGTTTGAGCCATGTTGCCGAGCGCAAACCGAATATGCTCAGCGGCGGACAACAGCAGCGGATCGCCTTAGCGAGAGCCTTAGCCACCCGTCCCCAGGTGTTGATGTTGGACGAACCTTTAAGCGCCTTGGATGAAAACTTAAGAGTTAAGATGCGGACGGAGTTGCGCCGAATTCAGAAACAATTTGGCATGACCTTCATTCAGGTGACTCACCACGTTGAAGAAGCTTTTTCTCTTTCAGATATGGTGGTGGTGATGACCCACGGACGGATCGATCAAGTTGCTACACCTTCAGAACTTTTCAACACTCCTGCTTCCCAGTTTGTAGCCAAATTTATGGGAGACAACAATATCTTTACAGGTAAAGTTGTCAACAGCGTTGCCGATACGAGTTTGGATTTAATTCAACTGGGAGTAGAAGGCATTGGCACTTTATTTTGTCGCGGCTACGCTGCACCAGTAGGATCTATAGCAGCGTGTTCGATCCGTCCCGATTTAATGCAGATCGAGCCTTATTTGCCTACTGTTCCTATTCAGTCTTCTCTGACTGCCAATCAAATTACTGCTCGGATTGTTGCTGTAGAAATGACGGGTTTTGTGACGCGAGTTTCCTTGATGGCAGAAGCCACAGGGCAAGAAATATTATACAAAGCCCGTACAACTGATTGGGATGCAAATGCACTTACAGAAGGACAATTAGTCGTACTTAGTTGGTCGAAAGATAACTGCGTTTTCTTAGCCGCATAAAAAAGTCAAAAGTGAAAAGTGAAAAGTCAAAACGGCTTTGTTCTATTCTGCTTAGACTTAATAATGATGGCAGCAATAATGTTCATTAGCTCATTTATCTCACTTAGTAGAGACAGCAATCTTCTTTCGGGAACAATGGCAGTAGCAACGATTAGTTTGAGCCAGTATCTAGTTTCCCTAGCTTCTTTTAAGGCAATTTCTAGTTTGTGGATAAAATCAGCAGGACTTTGTGCTGCTCTAGATTCCTCAACATTTGCCCCAATGGAAGTTCCCGACCGAATAAGCTGCTTTGATATTTCCCTTGCCACCCCCGATATTTTATGCAAAAAACTGCACAGCTTAACAACGCGAATAGAAAACTGAAAAGCGCGATCGCAAATATCAAAAGGCGGTGTCATATCTTTCTAAGAGAGGCGATCGCACCATCTTAACTTTTGACTTTTAACTTTTGACTTTTGATTTTGTAAAGTTATGGGAAAAATTAGTCGGCGCAAGTTGCTTAAAACAGGTTTGGCAGCAGGGGGAACTGCGATCGCGGCTGCTAGTTGTTCCAATCGCAGTCCAACAGTTATTACTAACAAACTTCAAGATGTAACGCTGCGATTAATTGGCACAGGTGCGGCACAAATTAACGATATTCGCGTCCAAGCAGAGAAAGATTTGGGTTTCAAAATTCAAATGCGGGCGTTGAGTACGGCAGAAAACATTCAAATTGCCATTACTCAACCCAAACAATACGATATTTTTGACGGTGAATATTTTGCCTTACCATTAGTTGCTCCTTCTGGTAATCTTCAGCCAATTGATATTAGGAAAATCAAAGAATTCGATAAAATTACGCCGATCTTCACGACTGGAGAATTATATCCAGGGGCAAGAGTCAATACCTCTCAAGGAACGGCTCCACGCAAAGTCATGTTTCTGAAAGGCAAGGATTCGACTGAATTTGCTTCAGAACCAACTGACTGGGCGACGATGATTCCATTTCAGTACAACGCCGATACGCTGGGATATCGTCCTGATTTAGTAAGCAAGAAAATCGAGTCTTGGGCAGATTTATTTGACCCACAATTTAAAGGCAAAACATCTCTGCTCGATATTCCTTCCATTGGCATTATGGATGCAGCAATGGTGATGGAAGCCACAGGACAGATGAAGTTTGGCGATAAAGGTAACATGACCAGAGAAGAACTCGACAAGGTGACTAACCTTTTAATCGAGCAAAAGCAAGCTGGGCAATTTCGTGCCTTTTGGAAGACCTTTGATGAGTCCGTCAACCTGATGTCATCTGGGGAAGTGGTGCTGCAATCGATGTGGTCGCCTGCGGTGACTGCTGTGAGAGCAAGGGGAATCCCTTGCGTTTATGCACCCTTGAAGGAAGGTTATCGCGGTTGGGGTGGCGGTTTGGGTTTGTCGAAGAATCTTTCGGGAATAAAACTAGACGCTGCTTACGAGTACCTCAACTGGATGTTAGACGGTTGGGTAGGCGGATTCCTCTCGCGTCAAGGTTACTACAGTGCTGCTCCCCAAAATGCCAGAAAGTTTATGAAGCCGGAAGAATGGGACTTTTGGTATGAAGGCAAACCTGCGGCGATTGACATTATCGATCCCTTTGGTAAAAAGATCGAGTCTAAAGGTGCGGTGCGCGATGGTGGTTCGTTTACAGAACGAATGGGTAATGTCGTCTGTTGGAACTCTTTCATGCAGCAGCAAGTATATCTCGTTTATAAGTGGACTGAGTTTATTGTGGCGTAATCAGTTATTCAGTTATCACGTACCACGCACCACTTTCTATGAACAACTCAAAAACTTTACGCAATTATTTGTTGGTAGCTCCACAAACATTGGTTTTTCTACTATTTTTGGTGTTGCCAATTATCGCGATCGCAATTGTCAGTTTTTGGAATTTTAATGGCTTTGCGATGACCCCAGGATTTACTTTAAATAACTACTTGGGAATTTTTAGTTCGAGAGTTTACTTGTCAACTTATCTCAATACCTTTAAATTTGCTTTTCTCGTTTGGTTGATTTGCTTGTTGATTAGCTATCCAGTTGCTTACTTTTTGGCTTTTCACATTAAAAGTCCGAAATGGCAGACGATTTTATTTTTAATTTGTACTGTACCCTTTCTGACATCAAACATTATTCGGATGATTTCTTGGATTCCATTTTTAGGGAGAGAGGGATTAATTAATCAGGCATTAATGGGCTTAGGTATAACTAATCAGCCAGTGGAAATTTTTCTATTTTCTGATTTTTCTGTAATTCTGGCGATGGTGCATCTCTACTGTTTATTTATGGTTGCACCGATATTTAATAGCATGATGCGAATCGATCGCTCTTTGGTAACGGCATCTGAGGATTTAGGATCTTCTCCATTTCAAATTCAAAAAGAAATTATCCTGCCTTTATCTGCTTCGGGAATTGCGATCGGTTCGATTTTTGTGGTGACGTTGGTGATGGGAGAATTTGCCACGATGCGGATTATGAGTGGTGGTAAGTCTTCTTCTGTTGGCTATTTAATTAAGAACCAACTCGATAGCTTGCAGTATCCCCTAGCCGCAGCAAATGCAGTCGTGTTATTGATTGTTACGCTGATAATTGTATTTGCCATTTTGCGCGTAGTTGATATTCGCAAAGAATTGTAAAAAGTCGAATTTCAAAAGTTAAAAGTCAAAAAACAAAATGACTAACTACCAGCTACCAACTATAACTCTTCACTGATAACTGGTCACTGGTCACCGATCTCTACTCCCTATTCCCCATAATTAAATATGGCTGAAAAAAAACGATCGCTTTCTTACTATCTACTAGCAGGATTTTTCGGATTATTTGTCTTATTCCTTTACGGTCCGATGTCGGCTATTTTTCTCCTCTCGTTGCAGGGACCAGAAGGACAATTGACTTTTCCAATGCGGGGTTTTAGTTTTCATTGGCTCAAAGCAGTATTTGAACCGCAGCGGGTAGGAAATTTTGTCGATGGATTTGGGCGATCGCTTTGGCTAGGGTTAATTGTCATGCTAATTACAGTTGTCTTTAGTGTGATGGCAGGACTAGCATTTCGTCGGAAGTTTTTCGGCTCAAATCTGATTTTTTACCTGACAATTTCTAGCTTAATAGTCCCTAGCATTCTAGTCTCATTAGGAATTGGAATTTTGTTTAGTATAGTTGGGTTAGATAATCAGTGGTATTCTTCAGCACTTGCCGGACATTTAACCTGGACGCTACCTTTTGCCTTTTTAATTATGTTAGGAATATTTGGTCGGTTTAACCCTGCATATGAAGAAGCTGCCCGCGATTTAGGAGCGAGTGACACGACAACATTTTGGCAAATTGTCTTTCCTCTAATTGCCTCTAGCGTCATTGGTGTAGGGTTACTAGGATTTACACTTTCCTACGATGAGTTTACCCGCACATCATTAATTTCTGGAGAGACTAACACCTTGCCATTAGAAATTTTTGGTATGACAACAAACGTCACTTCTCCCGCACTCTATGCCCTGGGAACATTGACAACTTTATTTTCTTTTGCTTTGATTGCGATCGCATTAGTGGCAATTAATTACCTATCGCGACAGCAAACAAGATGAAGATGTTTCATTCGATCGCAAATCGGGCAAGATAATATTACAACCAGCGAGATACACAAATGTTTCGGTCATTTTTAGCTTGGACTTCCGAAAACAACACTTGCAGGTTACGATTAAACGTAGCGTTACCCAAATTGGGTATCGATGTTGAATTGTTCAAAGTTTATGGACGTAGATCGAAGTCCATCCCCCCACAGTAGTATTCTCCTCTGAGCTGAGCGAACTAGTCTCTCAGAGTAGGGGAGACTTAGGAGGTGTTTATGCTCACTCAAGAAGGACGTATTGCCCTAACCGATATTACCGATCTCAACTTACTTAAAGCAGAATTAAACCGTTTGCCCCCTGTAGATGCAGGGGATTATATTGCGGAACTTTCTCCCCAGCAACAAGCGATCGCCTTTCGCTTGCTGAATAAAAATCAGGCGATCGCGGTATTTGAATACTTACCTCAAGAAGTGCAGGAAGAATTAATCGGTTCTCTGCATGATGCCCAGGTATTTCACCTGGTAGAGTCCATGAGTCCTGACGACAGGGCAGAGTTGTTTGACGAGTTACCTGCTGGTGTTGTCAAGCGGCTGCTACAACAACTTAGTGCGGAAGAACGGCAAGCCACAGCAACGATTTTAGGCTATCCCGAAGGCACGGCAGGACGGGTGATGACGACGGAATACGTCCGCCTGCGCCAAGGTTTAACTGTAGGAGAAGCCCTCAATAAAATTCGACGCAATGACGAAGATAAAGAGACGATTTACTATGCCTACGTCACCGACGATAATCGCAAACTGGTGAGCGTAGTTTCCTTGCGACAATTATTATTTACTATCCCCGATGTTCTCATTCGCGAAATTGCCAGTCAGCGTGTCGTGCGAGTCAGAACCGACACACCGCAAGCAGAAGCCGCCCAGTTGATGAAACGCTACGACTTGATCGCCATCCCAGTCGTAGATCGGGAGGATCGCTTGGTAGGAATTATCACCGTTGACGACGTGGTAGATATTTTAGAAGAGGAAGCCACGGCAGATATTCAAAAATTAGCAGGGGTCAGTGGTGGTGACGAAGCGGCTTTATCTCCGCCTCAGGTAACGATCCGCAAGCGATTGCCTTGGCTGTTAGCAAATATTGGGTTATATGTTGGGGCAGCCAGCGCGATCGCACCTTTTCAACAGGTGATTTCTGTAGTGCCAGTGTTAGCCGTAATTATGCCGATTTTATCTAACACGAGTGGCAATGTTGCCATACAAGCTTTGTCGGTGACGGTACGCGGACTTGGTGTAGGCGAAGTGACACCTCTAGATACGTTAAAAATTCTCCGTAAAGAGATCTTGGCTGGGCTAGGAACAGCCTTAGCTTTGGCGATCGCTTTGGGGATTCTGTCCTTAATTTGGTCGCCGCCTCAAGAACGCTGGGTTGCTATTGTTGCTGCCTCGGTGATGGCAATTAACGTATTTGTAGCGGCAAGTTTAGGGACAATGCTACCGATGGGATTAAAGCGATTGAAACTCGATCCGGCATTGATCAGCGGTCCCCTACTCACAACTATTCTGGATGCCGTCGGGTTTTTAACTTTCCTCTCATTAATTTCTTTAGCTTTACGGATGGTGGCAAAATGACAGCAGCATTAATTCTAGTCGCTGGTGCAACAGGTGGAGTCGGACAGTTAGCAGTTGCTAAAGCACTGGAAAAAGGTTTTACCGTGCGCGTCCTCACCCGTCAAGCTGACAAAGCCAAGCAGATGTTTGGCGATCGCGTAGAAATTGCCGTAGGCGATATTCGTCAACCCAACACCCTACCAGCAGCAGTACAGAACGTTACCCATATTATTTGTTGTACTGGTACGACTGCCTTTCCTTCTGCCAAGTGGGATTTTCAAAACTTCTTCTCAGCCCAAAATAGTCCGCAGCAGGTTGATGCTGTGGGTGTGAAAAATTTGGTTGCAGCTGCACCGCAAGATTTGCAAAGGTTTGTTTTTGTTTCTTCTTGTGGTGTCTTACGCAAAAAGCAATTTCCTTTTAGTATTCTCAATGCCTTTGGCGTACTTGATGCCAAGCAGGAAGGAGAAGAGGCGATCGCGACTTCGGGTTTGCCTTACACGATTATCCGCCCAGGGCGTTTAATTGATAGTCCTTACACTTCTTATGACCTGAATACATTATTAAAGGCGACAACTGACGGCAAATTAGCTGTTGTTGTAGGTACGGGCGATACCTTGGTAGGGGATACTAGCAGAATAGATGTAGCTACCGCTTGCGTAGAGTGTATATCTGACCCCGTAACAGTCAACAAGACTTTTGAAATTGTTAATTCTGGTGCAAGACCGGAAATCACTGATTGGGAAGCGCTGTTTGCTCAGTTAAATTAATTTCTATGCGAACTTTTTTCTTAGCCCCCTTAATAAGGGGGTTGGGGGATCGAAAAACTACGCCAATGACTCAAAGATCCCCCCTAACCCCCTTTATGAAAGGGGGAGACAAGAGAAAATCGAAAAACTACGCCAATGACTCAAAGATCCCCCCTAACCCCCCTTATGAAAGGGGGGGACAAGAGAAAGTTGTACCGAAGCGAATTATTTTTAACTATAAGCCGCTTCTAAAGAGGATAAGTCGCCCTGCACCAAAGCCTCAACCGCTTCCGCTTTAGTTGGTAATGCCGCTGTCAAGACTTCTCTGCCAGTCTCCGTTACTAACACGTCATCTTCGATCCGAATGCCGCGCACGTCAGCAAATTGAGTTAAGCGTTCCCAGTTGACGACATCGCGATATTTCTCCCGCCGATCGCGATCGGTTAAAATTGCCGGAACTTGATAAAATCCTGGTTCGATCGTCACCAACATCCCAGGACGGAGGGGACGATTCAACCGTAAATAATTTAACCCAAAGCGATCGCTGCGTTTGCGCCCTTCCTCATATCCAGCAATATCCCCTAAATCTTCCATATCGTGAACGTCTAAACCCAATAAATGCCCGATCCCGTGGGGAAAAAATAGGGCGTGAGCATCCATTTCGACTAAATCTTCCGGTTGACCGCGCAAAATGCCTAAATCGACCAAACCTTGAGCAATAACTGTCGCCGCTAATAAATGTATATCCTGATACTCTACGCCGGGACGAATTTTCCCAATACAAGCATCATGCGCCGCCAGTACCACATCGTAAATCGCTCGCTGAGTGGCTGAGAATTGCCCAGATATAGCCCAAGTGCGGGTGACATCCGCCGCCCAACCTGTTGATGTTTCTGCCCCTACATCCACTAGTAATAAGTCTCCCAACTGCATCGGGTGATGATAGCGATCGTTATGCAACACCTCTCCATGCACCGTCACGATACTGCTATAAGCACAGCTCATGTTATTAGCGAGAATAACGTGTTCCATCGTGGCGCGCACATCTGCCTCCCATGAGGCGTTAGTTGACACTGCCATACCAGCAATATGAGCTTGTACCGTTACGTCAGCAGCTTGGCGTAATTGAATTAAAGCAGCGCGATCGTGACTGAGCCGCAGCGCTACAATTGCTTGAGCTAACTCCAAATCAATGCCTTGCAATACCTTAGCTGGTGAAATTGGACGGTTAAGGATGCGAGACTGTTGGAGAGCGGTCATAGTATCCTGTGCGGCAATAGTAGCTGCCCCCACAGCATGAGATTCCAACTCGCTCATGGGTAAAGCTGCATCTGCGCCAATCTGAGTTGCAATGTCTGTTCTGCTGGGCATTTCTCCGTGCCAGAGGGCGCTTTCTGGTTTCGGATCGTCTACAAACAACGTCATTTTCCCCCCTTCTAAGCGAATAGCCGCTGTTTCCAGGGGAATACCAGCAAAATAGAGAAAGTGACTGCTGGCTCGAAAGGGAAAGCAATTAGCAGGAAAATTACGCGCGCTACTGCGTCCCGACCATAATATAACTGGTACATCAAGGCGATCGGCTAGATTCTCTCGCCGCTGCCGCAGAGCTTCCACATCAGTGTCATGAGTCATTAAAAGTGAGTAGTGAAGAGTGACTGGTGACTAGTGGCTGGTGACTAGCTACTGACAAATGACCAATTTAATCGTCGTCATCTTGATTATTTTGGTTAGGTGCTTCGTTGCCATCATCCTCGTCGTCTGCTTCGTTCTCGTTGTCTTCTTCTACATTCTCGTTCGTGTCTCTGACTCTTTCATCTCCACTAGGAGTACAGCTAACAAGTCCGCCTGCTACGCTCAGCAAAACAATAACACTTAGTAAACTTCCGATCGCCGCTCTAGGGTTCAACCATTTACTTAGGTCTTTCATTCGCAACCTCCGAGGCGCAGAACACATCAATATTTAATTATTAACAAGATTTTAATATCTTGCGTTCATCTATGAATAGTTATTCGTCATCTGTCATTGGCAACAACAAATGACGAATGACCATTGACTAATGACTCTTCACTAAAACACCATTGAGAAAAATATCAGCTAATCCTTCCGCCATCTCTTTCATTTGTTGAGGAGAGGCGTTGGGTTCCATTAACGTGTTGTGGCTGAAACCAGAGATGGCAAACATGCCTAAGAATACTTGGGCAACAATGCGCGGATTCATCGGACGGTAAATGCCCCGTTCCATTGCTGTTTGAAAGAAAGCCTCAGCAACATCTGTCATTTTGCCGATCACCTCAGATTGGACGCGATCGCGCAAATCTGGGTGAAATTGGGCTTCCATGAAGCAAACCCGCATTAAATCGGCGTTTTTCTGAAAGTTCCACATTCGCCGCTGCATGACTTGTGCTACAGCTTTATAGCTGCCCATTTCGCTCAATTCCGTCAGCAGATCGGTGAGAATTTCTACCCAACCTTGGGTTGCTACCTCGACCAAAATTGCTTTTTTATTAGAAAAGTGACGAAACAGCGTACCTTCCGCCACACCAGCAGCTTGTGCTAAGTCGCGGGTTGTCGTACCGTCAAACCCTTGACGCGCGAACAATCGCTGCGCCGCTTGTAAAATGCGATCGCGAGAAGAATCTGCTGGCTGTGAAGCACGGTTAAAAACTTGCATAGAAGGTATTTATGGTTGTATCGATGTTAATACAACTTGTAGGGACATTCTCTTACATCCAGCTGCATAACTGGCAAACTTTAATAGATCGTTAATAGATCTATCTCGAACGCACAATTGATTCCAATCTATGATGCATCAGATCGTACGTTTTATCCGCTCAATTTTATCCGCATTTAAGATCTGGCAACGCTTGCTTGCCGTATTAACAATTGTAACTATCTTGTTTTGGGTTGTCTGTTCGGAAACGGCGTTAGCTGATTCAGTTATCAGGAGTCGGGAGTCGGAAGCTTCCACATTAATTCCGAATTCCGAATTCCGAATTCCGAATTCTTCTCAGTCAATCCAACCTTATTACAAGCGTGTGAGCCAGGATTTAACCGAATTTCGTCTCAGTAATGGGATGAAGTTTATTGTCTTGGAACGCCATCAAGCACCAGTTGTATCTTTTCTGACCTATGCTGATGTGGGTGGAGTTAACGAACCAGTAGGTAAGACAGGTGTGGCTCACTTTTTGGAGCATTTAGCATTTAAAGGTACGACGCGAATCGGTACGCGAGACTACACCGCAGAAAAACCGCTGTTAGAAAAATTAGACAAATTAGCAGCAGAAATTACCGCAGCCAAGACAGCGAAAAATGAGGCAGAAGTTACCAAATTGCAAGCGCAATTTGAGCGAGTAGAAGCTGAAGCAGCTCAGTTAGTCAAACAAAATGAGTTAGGGCAAATCGTCGAACAAGCTGGAGGTGTAGGTTTAAATGCCAATACTTCGACAGAAGCAACGCGGTATTTTTACAGCTTTCCCGCCAACAAACTAGAAATGTGGATGTCGTTGGAGTCAGAACGTTTTCTCGAACCCGTGTTTCGAGAATTTTACAAAGAAAAAGATGTAATTTTAGAAGAACGACGGCTGCGGGTAGAAAATTCGCCTATCGGACAAATGGTGGAAAAGTTCCTCGATACTGCTTATCAAGTCCATCCTTACAAGCGTCCCGTTATCGGTTACGAACAAGATATTCGCAACTTAACGCGGGCTGACGTGCAGCAGTTTTTCGATACTTATTACATACCGAGTCAATTAACGATCGCAATTGTCGGTGATGTTAATCCCCAACAAGTAAAACAGTTGGCTCAAGTTTATTTTGGACGCTATCGCGCTAAAGTCGCTCCTCCTAAGTTGACAACAGTAGAACCAAAGCAGCAAAAAACGAGGGAAGTGACGCTCAAATTACCGACTCAACCTTGGTATTTAGAAGGCTACCACTGTCCGGGGATTAACGATCCAGACTATGTGGTTTATGAAACGATTGGCAGATTGTTGAGTAACGGACGTACATCACGACTCTATCAATCTTTAGTAGAAAAGCAACGCCTAGCTTTATCAGCTCAAGGTAGTAGTGGATTTCCGGGGAATAAATATGAAAATTTAATGCTATTTTATGCTTTGACAGCTCCAGGGCATACAGTTGATGAAGTGGGGACAGCGATGAGAAAAGAAATCGATCGCCTCAAAACCGAACCAGTTTCAGCGATGGAATTGGAGCGAGTCAAAACACAAGCTAAAGCAGATTTATTGCGATCGCTCGACTCAAATATGGGGATGGCACAGTTATTGTTAGAGTACGAAGTCAAAACAGGTTCCTGGCAAAATTTATTTAAAGAACTAGAAGCGATTTCTCAGGTATCGTCAGCCGATATTCAACGAGTTGCACGACAAACTTTCATCCCCAAAAATCGTACAGTCGGGCGGTTATTATCTTCTTGAGGGAGTCGGTAGGGGCTGGTTTCCAAACCCGCCCGTACAGGGGTCGGAAGTCGTGCATGAAAATACTTTTAATTTCTTGAATTATCTCTCACCCATCAACAACTACCAACTACCAACTACCCATTACCAACTACCCATTACCAATTTCCAATTCACATGGACAAACTACAAAAATTACTGCAAGATGACCTTCCTCGCTTAGGTACATACTTTTTAGATATGACAGCGGTACAGGGAGATGGGGTTTTACTTGTCAATTACTACCCTAATGATGCGATCGCTCAAATGGAGGCAAAATTTCTCAAAGCAAGTGTGATTCCCAAATATTCAAGACAAATGGGATTAGCCGATCTAGTCACACAATTTGAAGCACACGATCGCCAAACTCAAATGGTGGTGGCTGTCGTTACACCAGAGACGAAGGGGACTCTAACTGTAGAGGTATCGTCTACACCCCCACCAGCACCAGAACCAGAGACAGCCAAACCAGAAACCGCCAAACCCGAAACAGCTAAATCGACTACCAAGCCTAAAGCCAAGGGGAAAACTTCTACTCGGACAACTGCTAAATCTCCCGCACCAGAACCCGCACCGCAACCAGAAACCGCCAAACCCGAAACAGCTAAATCAACTACTACCAAGCCTAAAGCCAAGGGGAAAACCTCAACTCGGACAACTGCTAAATCTCCCGCACCAGAACCCGCACCAGAACCCGCACCGGAACTAGAAATAGCTACATCCCCGGCTAAATCAACTACTACCAAGCCTAAAGCCAAGGGGAAAACCTCAACTCGGACAACTGCTAAATCTCCCGCGCCAGAACCCGCGCCAGAACCCGCACCGGAACCAGAAACCGCCAAACCCCCAGCTAAACCAGCGAAACCACCTACCAGACACAAAGCACGGCGCACTCCGCCTCGGACAGCTGCAAGGCGAAGAAAAGCAACTTAGAGTCAACATCCATTTGCTAAACATTCGGCAAATATTCCCAAAAATTAGCACAAGAAACTGTAAATTTGGCGCTGTAGGATCGTTTGCATAGCTGTAAGCCAGGATGCAAATGACTCTTTCATATACGGTAAAGCTGATTTCAGTCGCTTTCGCATTGGCTAGCGTAGGACTGGATACGACAAAAGCGATCGCGCAGACGATATATCCATTTAATGGTAACTATGACACAAGAATCGAGATCGTACCGATTGACGAGGAGCTATCTCAATCGATCGAGTTAGCTACGAGTTCCGACCCTGAAGCCCCTTATGGTCTAACTCAGTATGAAGGATTAATCTACGCGCGAACCGATCCTGCAACTGGTGCGCTTAACTTTGATACCAATCCCGCTACGTTTGGCTTACCAGATCTGCCACCAGGTTACATCGTATTTGAGGGAGAAGGCACGGATAACAAATTGCGAGGAACTGCCACGGCTACGGCTACACTTGACCGGGAAAATCTGACGGGATCTGGTTCCGGTACGCTGACAATTACAGGTGGCGAAGGCATATTCACAGGCGCGACTGGAACGCTAGATTTTACTCAAGTCGATCGACTCAACCCAGATCCAAACGTTCTTTCGCTTGAGGGTGATGCTGTCATTACTGGCTCAATCGAAACAGTCCCAGAACCAGGAGGAGTAGGAACGCTGGCTGGTGTCGGTGTTATTGGCGCTGGCTTACTGCTACATCGCCAACGCCAAAAGTTGACCAAAAACACTTAAGACGATCGCCGCCGCCCTTGACCGAATAAAATCGCTTTAGATTCTTCGGTGACAGATGGCGCAGTACTAATTTCGTCAGCCTTAGCATAGGCACGTTGCACGGCAGGACGTGCTTTTATGCTCTCAAACCAGCGTTTAAGATTGGGAAAGTCATCTAAATTTTGCTGTTGCGTCTCGTAGGGTACGATCCAGGGATAAGCTGCCATATCCGCGATCGAGTAACTACCTGTGATAAAAGGTAGATTTGTCAGCCGTTCGTCGAGTACGCCATATAATCGTTCGGTTTCCTTTACGTAGCGATCGATCGCATAAGGAATTTTCTCCGGTGCGTAAGTGACAAAGTGGTGATTTTGTCCCAGCATGGGACCCAATCCACCCATTTGCCAGAACAGCCATTGCATTGTCTCGACGCGATCGCGTAGGTTATCTGGTAAAAATTTTCCCGTTTTTTCTGCCAAATATTGCAGAATTGCCCCCGATTCAAATACGCTTATCGGTTCGCCACCATCAGGGGGGTCGCGATCGATAATCGCCGGAATTTTATTGTTAGGTGAGATCTTGAGAAATTCTGGGTCGAACTGTTCGCCCTTAGCAATATTGACAGGTTTGATTTCGTAAGGTAGCTCTGCTTCCTCAAGAAAAATGGTAATTTTATGTCCGTTTGGAGTTGTCCAATAGTAGAGTTCGATCGTCATGGCAATTCATTCGGAATGCATAAACTCTTCGATCGTAACTGGAATTGTTGAGTGGTTGGTAATTGGTAATTGGTAATTGGGTGGTGCGTGGTGCGTGTTGATAGGGTATGGAGTGTGGGGTGTGGTGTGACTAATTTCTCCCTTGTCCCTCTTGTCCCCTCAGCTCCCTCAGCTCCCTCAGCTCCCTCAGCTCTCTTCAGGAGGCAAATCCACGCTGTAGAGGGTGTCCCCGGCTAAATTGTGTAGGGTGACGGTCATCACTTCACTGTCGCGATCGATTTTGACCATACCAAAAAACTGTAACCCTTCCGAAGGGGGACGATTTGGCTTAGTTCCCTTTGGCAAACTGTTAAATTTCACCTGCGGACCGAAAGTACTATCTAGCTCGTTAGGTCCAAATGTGCCTGAGTTTAAAGGACCCGCGACAAACTCCCAAAAAGGCTTGAAATCAGTAAATTGAGCTTTGCTGGGGTCGTAGTAGTGAGCGGCGGCATAATGTACGTCTGCTGTCAACCAAACCACATTGCGGATATTTTGCCGTTGGATGAACTGAAACAAATCTGCAAACTCTAGTTCTCGCCCTAGAGGAACGCCGTTATCCCCATTTGATAGCGCTTCATAGGCTGTTGTCCCATCTGGAATTACTAGTCCAATTGGCATATCGCTAGCAATGACTTTCCAGGTGGCAGTTGAGGTGAGTAATTGTTGCTTCAACCAGTTGACCTGAGCTTTACCTAAAAATGCTGTCTCGTCGCTTGCCTCAGTTTGGCGATTTGCCGAGTTTGCGCCTCGATAGCTGCGCTTGTCGAGCATGAAAATGTCTAGCATCGCTCCGTACTGAAACGAACGATAAATCCGCTCTGGGTCGTTAGGATCGAAGCGAATTGGCTGGTATTCTAGAAATGCTTGTCTTGCCCGTTCTGCCAGAAGATTCACATCTTTAACCTGATAACGGGCATCTGTACCGACATCTGTAAGAATCTCGCCTGGATACCAGTTGTTTGTGGTTTCGTGGTCGTCCCACTGAACGAGTTGAGGGACTTCGGCATTGAAACGGCGGACGTTTTCATCGAGTAGGTTATAAATATAGTTGCCGCGAAACTCAGTTAGTGTTTCTGCTACCTTTGCTTTTTCTGGTGTGGTGATGTTTTTCCAAATGCTACCATCATCAAGTTTGACTTCAGCCAAGATTGGATTATCAGCGTAAATCGTATCGCCAGAGTGGATGAAGAAGTCTGGATTGAGTTGTCGCATGGTTTCATAGATCTTCATGCCACCAAATTCTGGATTAATTCCCCAGCCTTGTCCGGCTGTGTCTCCTCCCCAGACAAATTTAATGTCGCGTTTTTTAGTTGAAGGAGTGCGAAAAGTTCCCGTGACAGGAACGCTCGAAATACTGGAGTTGTCCAAATCCTGAAAAGTAAATCGGTAGAAGATTTGCTCGTCGGTTGGTAGTCCTGATAGGTCAACGCGGACTGTAAAGTCAGTTGCTTCTAAGGCTGGCGCTCCAATAATTCGTCGGACATGGCGAAAATTTTCACTCGTACTGTATTCTACGATCGCTCGTGCGGGGCGATCGCAGCGGCTCCAAACTACGGCACGATTCCCCGTGATATCACCACTGGCAACTCCATAAGGGATTGTCGGGCGCATTTTGTCTGAGGTCACAATTCCTGGGGCTTGTGCCTTAACTTGTCGGGATGGCGACAACAAACTGGCAGCTACAGCCCCGCTGGTGAAAGCCGAACCGAGCAGAAATGAGCGACGGTTAATTTGTCGCAAGTTGGAATTCATAAGTATTTCCTTTAGTTTGACAAGGGAAAAATTGAAAAAATCTCGAAAATATTAATTTTTGACAAGTCAAAATAGACCACCAAAAAGCTCAATTCATGCGCTTCGATTTAGCGCGATCGCTATCCTGTTAGTAGTTAATGACGTGAAAGTAATCTTGAGAAAAAAAAGAGTTTACGGCAGTAATTTAAACAAATCTCGCTCCGCAGTCAAGCAGCAAAAATTAACCTTGACTTAACTTTCTGATGATGTTAATTGTATTTGCGATCGCCCGAACTTACCTTTAGAAGCAATTACATACAATTGGAAATTCGATATTTATTGTGAATTTCTCCATGCTGGCGGGCATCTTAACTATAGAAGCTATACCAATCGCTCGTACTAGCTTTATTTTCACTTTTTCATATAGCAATTCTATTTGATTCATGAACGTGGAGCAGGCTAGAAGCCTACTTTACAAATCATTTAGAACTGCTATAGCTTTCTTTGCGCTTTCTCATACTCCTGAAAATCGATCGATATAAGCAAAATTACTCGGAGGGATTCAACATGAATCTGACTGGACTAAAATGGACTAAAAATGTAAAAAATCAAGATGGTAGATATTGGGCTTATAAGGATAAAACTGAATATATTGAACCAGCAGAAAATATTTTTGGTTTACATTGAAAATTCAACCAATATGAAAACGCTGGCAAGCCTCAAAAAGACAATTTTATCATTTTAAGACAGCACGCCAGGGTCACTCATGTAGTTCGAGTTATAGATAACGAGTTGTACAAAGAGTTGACAGCAAAAGAATTTAGCTTTTATCGGATGGTAAAAACGGTTTGGATAGCTAATGATGGCACAATCCGCCAACTTACGAGCAAGTTTTCGGTCAAAAAATCTTTTTTCCGAGAGATGGAAAAGTTATCGACTTAGAGAATATGAATGTTTTTCAAGAAGACTGGAATTCAAAAGCAGGATTGTTAGCTTTTCAAAAGCACGTTCAACAACTACTTCAAATCAGCTAACGGATCGCAATTAATAACTGATGATTTTTGAAATGTTTAAATGGATAGTGAGTATTGCTCACCTTTATTTTTGATATTTATTTTGACACTATTTTTTGATATTATTTACTTGCGATCGCCACTCATTACTGACTCGATCATGACTTGGCAAACTCTTGGCTTAGAGCCTCATTTATATGATTACTTATTATCTGTTTCATTGCGAGAACCAGAAATTTTGACGCAACTACGTCAAGCAACTGCCCGTCACCCATTAGGTAAGATGCAAATTGCACCCGAACAGGGTCAATTTATCGCCTTATTGTTGCAATTAATCGGAGCAAAGAAAACTTTAGATATCGGTGTATTTATGGGTTATAGTTCTTTAGTCATGGCATTAACATTACCCGTTGATGGTATAGTAGTAAGCTGTGAAAAGAATGAGGAATATGCTGCGATCGCGCGTCACTGGTGGCAGCAGGCAGGCGTAGCACATAAAATTGACTTGCACGTTGCACCAGCCAAGGAAACCCTTCACCATCTCATAGAAACATGTGCATCTGAAACATTTGATTTTGCTTTAATTGATGCAGACAAGAGTAATTACGATAGCTACTACGAACAAGCACTTCAGCTTATACGTCCAGGCGGATTAATTGCAATTGATAACGTTTTATGGTCGGGACGAGTTGCCGATCCACAGGTCCAAGATAATCGCACTAAGAAATTACGCACCTTAAATCAAAAACTTCATCAAGATAAGCGTATTACTCTCAGCCTTGTACCAATTGGAGACGGTTTAACTCTGGTAAGAAAGGTAATGAATGCTAATTGCTAATTGCTTCCTTATCTCTCTTGTCCCTGCTTCCGCAACTCCCGACTCCCGACTCCCTGTTTCAACTTTTCTTGCTGGCGGCTTCTCTTCTCCTCGGTAAGAGTATCAAAGCAATCAGGACAAGAAATTCCCTCTTCGTACTTTTCAGATTGTTTATCTAATTCCGAAAGTGGGTGTCCGCAACTACGACACATTTCATAATTACCTGGTACTAAACCTTGTTGTACAGCTACCCGTTCGTCAAATACAAAACACTCTCCTTGCCACAAACTTTCTTCAGATGGAACTTCCTCTAGATATTTTAAAATTCCACCTTTAAGATGATAGACTTCCTGAAATCCTTGAGACAGCATAAACGACGAAGCTTTTTCACAGCGAATTCCTCCCGTACAAAACATTGCTACCTTTTTATGTTGGTCGGGATTGAGATGTTGACGCACGTATTCAGGAAATTGGCGAAAAGACTGAGTTTGTGGATTTTGCGCTCTTTGGAAACTTCCAATTTTTACTTCATAATCATTGCGGGTGTCAATCACAACGACTTCAGGATCGCTAATAATTGCGTTCCAGTCTTGAGGGTTGACATAAGTACCGACTTGCTGACTCGGATCTGCTTCCGGTATTCCAATGGTGACGATTTCCCGCTTCAACTTCACCTTCATCCGCTCGAATGGGGGTGCTTCAGCACGTGATAACTTGTACTCTAAGTCTGCCAGACGCGGATCGGAGCCGAGAAAAGCAAATAGGGAATCAATTAAACTTCGGGAAGCAGCTGCAATTGTGCCATTAATTCCCTCCTCTGCGAGTAGAATTGTCCCTTTCACCCCTTGAGACAGGCAGTAAGACAGTAACGGTTCGCGTATTTCGGCGCAGTCTGGTAAGCTGACAAACTTATAAAATGTGGCGATAACCTGAGTCATGGCTTTGAATGAGTAGAAATTTCTGAAATATTTTTGGTAATTTTGCTCGTTTAGCTCTTGACCATATTGTTTTAGAGTAGCTATAATAACAAAGTTGTCGAAAAAACGGCAGCAAGCTCATGACTCTCGGGGGTTTAGCTCAGTTGGTAGAGCGCCTGCTTTGCAAGCAGGATGTCAGCGGTTCGAGTCCGCTAACCTCCATATTTAGTTATTAATTATTTAATCCCAACTACCGAATCGACTCTACACTTCTGACTTGCTTGTCAAATAAATCGGTCAAAATACTCATAACCGATCGCTTGCGAATAATAATCCCAGCATTGACTCCCATCCCAGATTGTAAGGAAATTGGTCTGCCATTCACCGATAAATTTTGCGATTCTAATTGAATTCTGGCAGGAAAAGCGTAGTATTGCCGCTCTTGAGTTGGTGCTAAAGCATCGGAACCAACCCAAGTAATTTTTCCTTTGAGTGTACCGAATTCTGTTGAGGGAAAGGAATCGACTCGCACTTCCACTTTCATTCCCTCGCGCACGAAGCCGATATCTCGATTTGTCAGATATACCGAAGCAACTAAATTATCGTTGGGAACGATTTTTAAAATTGGTTTTGTATCGCCAATCACAAAACCCGCCGCACGAGGCTGCAAGTCAAATACAGTTCCATTCACTGGAGATTTAAGCTGCTGATATTTGACAGATTGTACGGCTTTACTAATTTGCGCGTCAATTTCTGCTAATTTTGTCTTATTTTCCAATCGCTTTTGGCTTAATTGACTATCAATCTCCGCTATTTTTTTATGATTTTCGGCAATTTTACTATGAACTTCTTTCGCTGAGGTGGCAATTGTATTTTGTAATTCTTCCTTAGCTCGATCGATAGAAATTGCTAGCTTTTGTTGTTCGGCTGTTAGGCGATCGACCTCTCCTTGTTTGGTAATAACTTCCTGTTGCTGGCGTTCGTATTGAATTTGAGAAATTGCCCCTTCTCCAGTTGCCAAGGGAGTAATTCGCTTTAAAATTTGGTTGTTGACCTTAAGAATTTGCTTTGCCGTTGCTAGCTCTTTGGCAGTCTGCGATCGCTGTTTTTCTAATTCTTGAACTTGCTTCCGCGCTGCCTCAACTCTCGATTGAATTTCATTTTGACTGGCTGTCAATAATTGACTTTGATTATTTGCAAAATCCGTCGTTTCTCCAGAAGCAATATTACCACCCTTTAAAACATTTTGAAAATAGCGATTTTCCGACATCAAATCGGCGCGTAACTTCAGTAGAGAAACCAGATCGGCACTTCCAGAAATTACAGGTTTACTACTATTAATTGCCTGGTCGTAAAACTGATTTTCTTGTACTAAACTAGAGCGAACTTTTGTGAGAGAATCTAAGTCAGCTTGAGGTGAAGTCGGGTCTAAAGTGACTAAAAGCTGATCTTTTTTCACGCTCTGACCGTCTTGAACGTGAATTTCTCGTACCACTCCCCCCGTGGGAGCTTGAATTTCTTTAACTGCCCCTAACGGCTCTAATTTACCCGTTGCGACTACAGTTTGATCGAGTTTAGCAAATGTTGCCCAGGCGATCGCCGAAGTTGTCGCGCCAACAATCAGCCAAATAAACAAATGCGACCACAAAGCAGGACGGTTAAGTACTACTGATGAATTTAAAAATTGTTCCTCAGATTTAGCTAGCGGTTCGGTATTCATAAAAGGGTGAGGGGTGAGGGGTAAGGGCAAGAGGTTTAGTAATTCCGAATTCCGAATTCCGAATTCCGAATTTTACAGTTGCGATTCCTGTTGTTGGTAGAGACAGAAATAACGTCCTCTCAAAGCCATTAATTGTTGGTGAGTGCCTTGTTCTACCACCACGCCTTTATCCATCACCAAGATCGCATCGGCATTTTTGACTGTGGCGAGACGGTGGGTAATGAAAAATACGGTGCGCGAGTGAAATGCTTCTGCCAAATTCTGACAAACCTGCCGTTCCGAATCGTAATCGAGGGCGCTGGTGGCTTCGTCCAAAATCAGCAATTTGGGATTTTGTAGTACCGTACGGGCGATCGCAATCCTTTGTCTCTGTCCCCCCGACAGTGCCGAACCCCGTTCCCCAACGTTGGTGTTGTAACCGTTGGGTAAAGACATAATAAAGTCGTGGGCGACGGCAATTTTCGCAGCGGCAATAATTTGCTCTGAACTCGCTTCTGGATTCGTTAGAGCAATATTTTCTTGCACCGTGCCGTTAAATAACAATGTGTCCTGTAACACCATGCCGATTTGTCGTCGCAGGGAATACAACTCAACTTTGCTGATATCGTAATTGTCAATTTGAATCGTCCCTGTCGTCGGTTCGTACAGACGCGGTAACAACTTCGTTAGGGTACTCTTACCCGAACCACTCTGCCCGACAATCCCGACAAACGTACCCGCAGGAAATTCTAGATTTACATTAGTCAGTTGAAACACACCGCTGTTGCCAAAGCGAAAAGACACGCCATCAAATTTGACTGCCCCTTCAATTTCAGGCATTGGCAGTTGCGCCCGGTTTGCCTCGTCTACTTCTGGGTGTGCGTCGAGAATATCACCCAAACGCTCGATCGATAAAGCAGTTTCTTGGAAGTTTTGCCACAGTTGAATCAACCGCAATAAGGGACTGGTGGTGTAGCTAGAAATGATCCGAAAGGCAATCAATTGTCCCAGGGTTAATTGTTGGGAAATCACCAAATATGCCCCAACCCACAACAGTAATAGCCCAGAAAACTTATTGAAAAATCCGCTCACCGAACTTGCCGTAGTGGAAGTCACCACGGTATTAAACCCAGCGCTGATGTAACGGGCGTAGCGTTCGTACCAGTGCCAGCGCGATTTAAGTTCGATGTTTTGCGCTTTGACTGTTTGAATTCCCGAAACAACTTCTACTAAATAAGACTGAGTATCGGCGTAGCGTTCTGCTTTCACCCGTAGTTGTTTGCGGACGATGGGCGCGACGAAAATTGTCAACAGGGCAAAGACTGGAACTGTTGCCAGGGCTACAAGTGTCAGTATCCAACTGTAAAAGAGCATCACAGCGATGTAGATCACCGAGAACACGGCATCTAATACAACTGTCAGAGCAGTCCCCGTGAGGAATTGGCGGATATTTTCTAACTCGTTGATCCTTGAGGCTAATTCCCCGACACGACGGCGATCGAAATAACTTAAAGGTAGACGTAGCAGGCGATCGATCACTTCCGAACCCAAAGCGATGTCGATGCGGTTGGTGGTATCGACAAATAAATAAGTTCTGACTCCCGTGAGCAAGGCTTCAAATAGCGCTACCCCAAGCAACAAAATTCCCAGGACGTTTAATGTATCCAAAGCACCGTTGACCAAAACTTGGTCGATGATGACTTGCGTAACGAGGGGATTGGCTAAACCAAATAGCTGCACGAAAAATGACGCGATCAAAACTTCGATCAATACGCCGCGATGGTGGGCGATCGCCGGTAAAAACCAGCGCAAGCTAAATCTTTCCGTCTTTTCCCCCGGACGCGCTTGTAACAGCAATACTTGCCCTCCCTCGCCCCAAGCACGGGCAAAATCGGCAGGGGTTTGACGGTGAATCCCGATTTCGGGAACGGCAAGCGTCAGTTCTTTGTCGTCGCAGGCGTAGAGAATTGCCAAGCTATCGTGATAGCGAATTAAAGCAGGAGTTTTGATCCGCGCGATCGCTTTGCTGGGGACTTGAATTAATTGGGCGCTCATGCCCAACATCTCGGCGATCGCGCCGCAGCTTTGCAAAGAAATTGTTCCGAGAGATTTCTGTTGATTTTCCAATACCCGCCGCACCGTGTCCCGTCGCCACGATACGCCCAAATATTGACACAACATTTGGAAGCAAGCCATCGCCGCGCTAATTTCTCCCTGTCCGCGCACGAAGGGATATTTAACGGATTTGGTGTTGGTTGCTGGGGCTACTGGGGGTTGTTCTGGGGCGTAGGGAACTTCTAGATCGGTAGGAGCAAGTACGACGGGCATAGTTCGTTCGATTTCCTGGGGTAATTTCACGCCCAGCAGCCGCACGCCTGGCTCTGTAATTGTGGGGGCTGAACCGTTCAGCTCGAAACGGTTGCCGACAATCGCCTCCGCTCCACTACTAATCAGCCAAGTGCGATCGCCACGCAATCGCGTCCCATCTGCTTGCCCTGGGGCTAAATTCAGTACCTCGACGGACGGACTTAGTTGAAATACCAAGTCTTTCAGTTTCGTGGCACTGTCGGCGCGACGTTGGAGTTCTAAACTCAAGAGTTCGCACAATTCCGCAGGAGAAAATTGCGCTTTGACGTGTTGGGCAAAAGTCGGTTCGGCTGAAAGACTTGCTAAAAAGTCGGCGGCGGGAATCGCAATACAAATGACTTCCGTAGAGGCGATCGCGGTTTCACAGGGAATGTTGCGAATTAAACCCGCCCACCCCAAGACGGTTTTCGGTTCGACTAAACCCAAACTTACGGGGCTTTGCTGGCGGCGATCGTAGCCGATTAATCTAGCAGTCCCTTGGTAGATAACTAACACCTGCGTCGGCATTTTTTCCCGCACGAGTAGCGGTTGCCCGATCCGATAGCGCCACAAGTGACATTTCGTTGCTAATTCCTGTAAAGTCGTTGCTGGCAGCGGATGGAATAAATTTGTTTGAGCGAGAAATGCCTGAAATTGAGAGCTAGAAATAGTAGCTGTCATGACGAATTCAAAATTCAAAAGTTAAAAGTCAAAATATTCCAAAATCAGAATTTGCAGATCGATCGGCTTGATACTGTGCGGGGTCTGATTTGGCTACGGGCAAACGCTAAGACCAAGAAAATTGCAATGGTTCGAGCTGCTGAATTTGTTCGTTCAACCAGGTTTCAAACATTTCGTTGAGCAAACGCTGCCGCATATTTGCGTCTAATTGAGCTGGTAGCAACTTTTCCAGTCGGACAATTGTAAACCAGTTTTCGATCCGAGTCGGTCGCCAAAGCTGCCCTGGTTGACCGATGGAAAGAATTTTGGCAAGAGTCGGATTGAGTTGGCTTAATGGCACGGGTCCGATGACTCCGGCTGTGTTTGCCTCCGATCCTTTGGAGTATTGTTGTGCCATTTCAGCAAAGGTTTGTTCCCCTTCGAGGATGCGAAAGTAAATTTCTTGTGCCAGCAAACCGTCTGTTGTCCGCAGCAAGGAAAAAATAACTTGGTCGAAGGCTGCTTTGCGACTCATAAAATAAGACTCGACCTTTGCACCCCAAGTATCTTGTTTGAACTTCTCAATCAGGAGCGATCGCACGGCGACTTCTGCCATCTGTGCTTCACTCATGCCAGCTCTTTTTAACCAAGCTGCTCTTGACTCTGAATCGTTTATGTGATAATGTCTCTCAAACTGCTCGATTGCTTGTTGGCGTTCGGCTTCGGTACAAAAATAAGGAGCGATCGCGCGATCGATCGCAATTCCCCGCATCAACTGCGGTAGCAATTGATAGCGACTCAATAGAGACGGAATTTCTTGAGTGGGAATGATGCTGTTTAATTGAAACTCTTGTGCCATACCAATATACAGATATATAAATTTACAGCCCTAGCTGAAAAATGCATAACATAATTTGTGTTCGACTAGGGTTGCTCATAATTGTCCTTGCGAATACTAATACTAATCTTGATTTAGCCGATCTCGCGGTAAAAGGTAAAAAGTCTTTATTCTTTACTCAATTGGCTTCCCTACTAACTTTTGATTAGCGCTGTATAGGTAAAAGTTCCCCACATTAGCTGCATACTAAATTTACTCCCATCTCATCTTATCCATGTCACCTTTAGCGGAATTAGCTTTTCTTTGGCAATCTTTGATTTTTCTTATGACGTTATACTCCAACTATGGAAAATTAAATGACAAAACAACTAAAGTTACAAGAATTTCGGATTTCTTGATAAAAGTTTATTTGCACAGAGCAGGGAGCAGGGATCGAGGGAATCTCATAGCGAGTGCGATCGCGCTAGGCTAAAACAAGTGGAGTAAGCTGAAGTTACTCCGCTTGTGCGCTTTGCTTGAGATTTACGAGAGGGTTAGGGTGTTATTTGCACAAAATCATCAACTGTAATTTGACTAGCTTGAATCCCTTCGAGAATAATTACGTGCGTCTGACTTCCTACATCGTTCAACCCTTCAAGCTTCCAGCGAATTTCAAGATTCTGCCCAACTTGAACAATATCAAGGTCGCTGAAACTGAGAGGAGGACCATCGATCGTTGTCAGTAGCCCCAATAAATCTCGACCATCCTGAAAGTCTTGGATGATATCGCGATCGCTACTCAAATAGAAGCGATCGACCCCGGAACCACCTTGGAGTACATCGTCGCCCGTACCCCCATTCAAGCGATCGTCACCTGCTCCAGCAATCAAGATATCGTTACCCGAATCGCCATCAAGTTTGTCATCTCCATGACCTGCACGCAACTCATCATCGCCAGCGTCGCCGTAGAGAATGTTGTTGCCTTGAGTGTCTTTTAAGCGATCGTTACCCGCACCACCACTGAGAGTATCGTTGCCTTTGCCGCCGCTCATCGTATCGTTGCCATCAGCACCAACTAGGGTATCGTCGCCGTTGTCCCCTTCTAATACATCGTTGCCCCCATCCCCATGCAGAAGATCGTTCTCATTACCTCCGTGTAAAGCATCGCTGCCATCCTGACCAAATAAATAATCATTCCCACTGTCACCGTATAGAGAATTATCCCCTCCACCTCCGTGTAAGGCATCGCTGCCATCGCCTCCTTTTAAGACATCGTTACCTCCACCTCCATAGAGGGAGTCATTTTCTCGCCCACCACAGATCTCATCATCACCATCTTTGTCAGACAGGAGATTTTCTCCCTGATAAGATTGGGCGATAACTTCTGGATAGGCTTCTGGAAGCGGAAAGGAACTATCAGCAAACAGAGGACTTTCTCGATTTTTTAGATAGCGATCGAAAAAAGCAGTGAGATAGTCATTAGTAAGTCGTTGGGGTCTTCTGTGAAAGGTTCTTCTCGCTCCGAATCTTTAAAGTAAAGAGAAGTTGTTCCTACGGCATAATCGCCAGTCGGCTTTGGGAATAAAGGCGCTTGATTTGTATTTGTTTCCCTCAGATCTTGCAGCAAGTGATTTGAATGTCAAAACCAAGGGAGCGTGCTAGGGGTGTGAGGCGTTTGCTCTCCAGCAGCAGGAGCAACACCACTAGTTGAGGCAGTAATGCTTCAAGTGCCAGTTGAGCCGCCTTACCCCAATCAGGTGAGTCGGTAGATGCAGTAGACAAATAAGCCCAATGTGCTAACAAATAAGCTAAAAGTGACAATACCAGCCAACGGTAGACACCTAGCAATGTGCCCTGACCAAATTGGTCTAATCCAAACCGATGTTTAGCAGTTTTGAACCATCCCTCAATCTGCCAACGCTTTTTGCCCCAGTAATTGATAGTACTAGCTTTAAGTGGTTTGGTAGAGAGGACAAAGCGCTTTTCCAGCCTACCGTCGTCACGCTTGAGATAGTACCAAGACAGTGAAACTGGAAACTTTAATTTTACCAGTCGCACTTGTTGTCCCCGCCTGCATAGTTGCTTAACATTGCGCCCATCTTGTAGCTTGCGGTCACAGCGTACTCCGGCAATGGCGTGATATTTTAATTTACGTATACCATGTAAAAATTCGGCACTACCAAAGGCTGTATCTACTAAAATCATGAGCTGAAAGTGTTGACTCAGCAATGAAGGTAAGCTTTGTACAAGTCGTAGCCCCAACTGTGCTGGTGAGGAATGATTTTTCCCTCGGTAAACTCGAAAATTCCACGGCACGCGCCATTGACCCACTACTAGATACATCACGACTAGGTGTAGCCCACGTTTGCTATGGAAGACTCGCACTAATCCATCCAACAGCTTGAACTTGCCGCGTTTTTCTAGGGTGGTTAAGTCGATGATGACTTGTAAGATGGGTCTACGTCCAATTCGTGGCTGTGACAGAATTTGCTGCAGGACAAAGGAGCGGGTACTACGAATCAGCCGACGAGTTGACCAGGGGTAGACGTTGAGAAACCGACTTAAGGCACTGGCTGATTTAGTTTTGCATTGTTGGGGCAGAGGATGTCCTTGAGCTTGTAAAAATAATCCCAGCAAGGCTTGTAGGCTATCTCGTTGATAGTGGCTCGGCATCAAATCAAGTAGGGTGTAGACTAGCCCTTGGGCGTGGGCAAGAAGGGTTTCCATCGTTCTTGCATTCAATTGGTTTCACGCCCTTTTCTCTCATTGAAACCTACTCTTTCGCAACTAGAGTATCTGTACTGGTGCAAGATCTAAGTTCCATTGCAGTCACATCCTGTTTCGTATTTTGGACTATTCGTTCTAGGGCTATTTGTGTTGGTGTTTATCCTACGAATGGAGTAACTGCTTGCAAATCGGTCGTCCAGTCAAATTGGTAAAACCAATCGGTTAATCTTAAATTCATCCAATCGGTCAGGGTCTTTGGACGACAGCCTTTGCATCGATGCCCGATCTAACCGATCGGTCAATTCCAAATCTGAAGATTGTGATATAGCATCATGGAGTTGAATATCTCTAAAATTTATTTATGGGGCGATCGCTCAAGTCAGGTCAATGGTTGCAATTTATTCAATTAATTTGGCACTGGCTCAGCCGACACGCTCAATACTGGTTGACCCGCCTTAAATCACGCCCAGACTCAGCGGACTACTTGACTTGGCGGCATCAATTTTTACAAAAGCGATTGCGCCTTGGACTATGGTTAGCGTTGTTTTGGCAGTCGCTCGTATCGGCTGAAGGTCTTTACTCTGTTTTGTTTGAGTTTGAGAGATTGAGAGCAGTTGCCTTCAGTACCTATGGAGATGCATCGATCTCGGAGCGATGGAGAGTTGCATCCATTGTTTACTACCTCAGCGCTGTTGTCATTTTATTGGCTTGTGCGATCGGGCAAAAAACAACCTGGGGACGACGGTATCCCGAAGCGCTATTTCTGCTTTTTGCCTGTTCCTTGAGCAGTCTTACACATATTATTTTCACTTTCGTCAGTCTTCCTGAAACACCACCATCCCTGTTATTTCTCATTTTTGCAGTGCTGGTTCCAGTGCATTGGCGGTTACATGTTATCTATCAAGCGGTAGCGATCGCCTATTATGCGATTTTTTATCCCATAACTGGTCTGGCTACCCTTGAGTATGCAAAAATCCGCAATCTTTACTCAAGAGAACTTATTATCCAACTCGCCTGTGCTTGCTCGATTAGTATTCTGTCAGTGTACCTATACGAACGCTTGAAGCGATCGCCAGCTCGCCTTAATTAATTCTCTTCTCGAAGCTCACACTGCTGAAACACAAGGTGTTATTCTCCATTGCGAACCGACTCAACTAAAGCCGTTAGTAGATTCAGTCCTCATTAATTTAAACCACAATTTAACCAAAAAACGCATTCAACCGATCGATTGCATCACGGACGATCTGCCTATTGTGAACGCTGATATCAACCAGCTTTGGCGAGTGTTTAGTAACCCGATCGAGAATGCAATTAAGCACAACCCTCACGAAATTCAATTAACGTTGGAAAGGATTTTTAATCTAAATTTTGTTCGATTGTTTGGTAAACAATCAATACTATAGCAATCTCATTTAAATTTTGAAAGGATTAGGAGAAAAAACGGAGAGCGATATTGGAATTTCCTCAATTTTGTACCTGAATTAACAATCTCAGTTTAAAAGTAGAGTATACTGTATACATAAATGTCTGGGAATAAATACTCTAGTCTGAGATATTGCCAATGGTAGATACTTTATCCCAACTGTCGATAAACCGCGATCGCCTCATCCAGAGCATCGAACAGTTAGCGCAAATTGGCGCTTTGCCTGGTGGAGGAGTGCGGCGGATTGCTTACAGCGCTACGGATATGCAAGCTCGCGATCGGGTGCAACAATGGATGCAAGCCGCAGGGATGAGCGTCAACATCGATCCGGCTGGCAATATCATCGGTAAATACCCCGGCAAATATCCCGACGCAGCAGCCTTAGCAACGGGTTCCCACATCGATACCGTACCGAATGGCGGACGCTATGATGGTGCGTTTGGAGTCTTGGCAGGCTTGGAAGTGGTAAGAGTTTTGCAAGAACAGCAAATTCAACTGAATCGCTCTCTAGAAGTCATTGTCTTCACCGATGAAGAGGGGACGATGATTGGCAGTAAAGCAATGTCCGGTAGAGTCATTCTCGATCCGGCGACATATCCCCGTGTTGATGGCATAGACATTCAAACTTGTTTGACGCGGGTTGGCGGCGATTGGAGGCGACTTACAGAAGCACGTCGCACCGCCGCAGACATCGCAGCTTTTGTCGAGTTGCACGTCGAGCAAGGACCCGTTTTAGAATGCCTTGGCAAGCAGATCGGTGTTGTGGAAGGAATTGTCGGGCAAAGACGTTACATTATTACCGTTAAAGGTAGCTCCAGCCACGCGGGTTCTACACCAATGCAGATGCGACAAGATGCCTTGGTAGCTGCCTCAAGAGTTGTACTGGCAGTGAATAAAATTGCGCATACCCCAGGCGGACAACAGGTAGCCACAGTAGGCTGGATGGAAGTTTTACCTAATGCTGCGAATGTCATTCCAGGGTTAGTGAAGATGAGCTTAGATATTCGGGATTTATCCAGCCAGCATCTCGATAATTTAATGGCACAACTGCAAGCAGAGATTGAAACGATCGCCGTTGAAACTCAGACTTATATCGATTTACAACCTCGTTTGCGGAACGAGCCAGCCTTAGCAAAACCGCAGATCCAGCAGGCGATCGCGCAAGCGTGCGAAGATTTAAGGCTGAGTTACACCCATCTACCCAGTCGCGCCAGCCATGACGCTCAAGAACTCGCCACTTTCACCGATATGGGGATGATTTTTGTGCCGAGTAAAGCGGGTGTCAGTCATGCTGAAACGGAATTTACTTCGCCAGAACAGTGTGCTGAAGGAACGAATGTTTTATTGCATACGTTTTTAGAGTTGGATCGGCATTATCGTTGTGATTAGTCATTGGTCATTTGTCATTGGTGGCATCATGAGCGAGTTTACCAAGGCAGCACTTCGCCATTGCTGTGCCAAAAAGTCCCCGTATTATCTAATGACAATTCATCAATTCGGGCTAACAATCCTTGCACCGATTCTTCAGAAGTAATGCCAGATGCACTAAAGTTAGTCATGCGGGTTTGGACTAACCCTGGATGGAGAATAGCAACGGCAATTCCCAACGGTTTGAGATCGTGCGCTAGAGACTTACCCGCCATCGATAATGCAACCTTGGACATCCGGTAGCCGTAGGAACCGCCAGAAGTATTATCGGCGATCGATCCCATGCGACTAGTCATCATCACGACTTTGGAACCTGCTTTGAGATGGGGTAGGAATGTATGCGTCACTCGTAAAGCACCGATCGCATTGACTTCAAATTGTTTTCGGATACTATCAAAGTCAAGATTTTCCAGCGTGACGCGCTCGACGATCGCCGCATTGTTAATTAACACGTCAATCGGCATTTGTTGCAGGCGATCGCGTAGTTCGGTGACGGATGCATCTGAGGTAATATCAATCTTAGATTCAATGTGTACGCCTAGTTCTTTTAACTCATCCGAAACCGCACGACAGACCGCGATGACGTTCTCCCCTCGTGCTTTGAGTTGACGGCAATATTCGTAACCAATCCCGCGATTTGCCCCCGTGACTAGATATGTTGCCATGTTTTACTCCTCATTAGAAGCAATTCTTCTCGGTTGGGATGCATAGTCCTCGATCCCCCAACCCCCTTCAAAAGGGGGCTTTATTCCCCCCTTTTGAAGGGGGGTTAGGGGGGATCGAATCTTAACCAAGAAGTCTTGGTGGTCTTAGAAGACGGTAACGTAAAACGGCGGATGAAAAAGCGATCGGGAATGGCAGTTTCTTTTCCTGGAATGAGACGATGGCGAATGCGCGATTCTGTCACCCATATTTGTCGATCTGCTACAGTCAAATTAACGGGCGATTCCATTTTGTCCGCTAAGACTTCGATCGCTTTTGGTTGCGATGCAGGTGTAAGAATGTCACGAATGCAGAGCAGACGACCGTTACCACTGGCGATCGCTCCTTCTAATACGAGTAGCGAACCATCTGGAGCAAAGACCATACCATCTGGATTTTCAATCGAGCGTTGCAGCGAAATCGCGTCTACTTGCGTTCCCTGTGGTGATGGAGTCACTTTGAATAATCTGCCACCGGAGAACAGCCCCACAACTACGATACCGTTAGCTGCTCGTGCAATTCCAGCTAAACCAACTGGTTGAGAGCGCAAGCGATCGTCTTCAGCCCAAACCTGAAGTTGCTTGGCTCCAGGTGCAAGATAGTAAATGCGAGGACGATTACTATCAGTGAGGTAAACTCCACCTTTGGGATCGATCGCCATGTCATTACCAAAGCCGCCATCTGGCATCAAAACCACCCGCAGCACTTTACCAGTCCGAATATCGAGTGCAAAGATCCGATGGGGACGGCGAGTGACTTTGCCATCAACACCGCGCACGCCTAAAAAGTCTGATGAGGCTCCCCACAAAATACCGCGTTGCTCGTCGAGCCGCAGACTATTAGCGGCAAATATTTCATTATTTCCTGAGAAGAAAGTTTCAATTCTACCATTTGGTCGAACTTGGAGAATTTTGCCGCTTGTCACTGAACCCACGTACAGTGTTCCGTCACTAGCGCGGGCAATGCCATTTGGGTATTGAAACCCATTCGGTAAGCCAATGCGAGTTTCTTCGCGCGCTGGAGTTAAACTTGCAATAGTTAAAGGAGATGCGATCGCCCTGGTATTAGAAAGCAGCACGGCGGCGAGTGCAATTGTACGGAAAAGCGTTCTCAACATAGCTCAGCCAGGAATACTAGAAAGCGATCGCCACTTTGCCAAAATACCTCTCCTCTTCGAGATATTCAAAGGCTACTTGAGTTTGCTCTAAGGGAAAAATCTTGTCAAGAGTTTTTAATTCCGAATTCCCTCAACGCAATGGTCCAGCTAAAATCACTTTAGCGATCGCACCTCTAACATCTGCTGGTTCTTCTTGTGCAAGTTGCTGATACCATTTTTGGGTAATTTCTGGCTCTTTACCGTGAATCATTTCGGCGCGTTTGCGGGCTTTTTCAACTACAGCGCTAGTCCGTTCTTTCCGGTCTGCTTCGTAGCGTTTTAAGGCATATTCCATACTAATATTTGTTGTGAGCAGGTATTGAGTTAACACCAACCCATCTTCCATTGCTTGACAACCTCCCTGTCCCAAATCTGGACAAGTAGCGTGCGCGGCATCTCCGAGTAAAGCAACTCTACCGCGTACCATCCGGTCAATCGGTCCCACATCGTGAATTTCTAAACGATTTGTTTTATAGGGATCGAAACGCTGAATTAAATTTTGGACGGGTTGCGCCCAGCCTTGAAAGTGTTCTGTCAATTCGGCGCGGTAATTTTCGGGGCTGGAAACAGTACCTTTAGGCAAAGGAACATCAAAAAAGAAGTAGAAGCGATCGCCTGCTACTGGCATCATTGAAGCCCGTTTGTGTTCGCCGACAAAAATTACCCAAGAATTTTTTGCGGCTAAATCTTCGCTGGCGGGAACTAAACCATTCCAGTTGACGTAATGACCGTAGTTGGGTTGCACTTCTTGTCCTAATACATACGTGCGCAGAAGCGATCGCACTCCGTCTGCTGCTATAAGTAGATCGCCTGTGGTACGATGTCCGTTCTCAAAAATTGCCGTAACGCTATTCTCGTCTTGTTCGACTGCAATACATTTATGTTCTAGCTTGACTTCGCCGGGATAAGCCTCCAAGAGCATTTGTTGCAAGTCAGTACGAGCGACTGGATAGGGACGCTGCCCGACTTCCTCGACTAAGGGATGCAGATCGATATCGCTTAATACATCCCCCTTAAGGGTAAGATATTGCATTCGATCCATCAAGCCGCCGATCGCCGCCATCTTTTCCCCTAACCCCAGACGGTTGAGGACTTTTACACCGTTCGACCACAATGAAATTCCTGCACCCGCCGGACGCAGTTCTTTGACTCTGTCATAAATCTCGACTTCGTACCCTGCCTGACGCAGAGCGATACCTGCGGTTAAACCGCCAATTCCCGCACCGATGATGACAACCTTGAGGTTATACATTGTAACTTTGCCCCTGCGTAACTTGCCCCTATGTAACTTGCCTCTACCTAACTTGTCCCAACTCAGCGACCAAAACAATTCAAAATTTTGACTTTTGAATTTTGCTCATGCTTCTAACTCTGCAAGTTCGTCAGCATTAGAATCGTCTTGCCCAACAAGAACCTCTTTTTGCTCGTAAGGCAACAACCAATTTAATAAGATAGCTGTCAGTCCTCCGGCGGAAATTCCAGAAGAGAGAACGTTTTTAATTGCTAGTGGCAATGCATCAACAATTTCCGGCGTGTAAGTCACCCCTAACCCCATTGCCAAGGATGTACCGACAATTACCATCGCACGGCGATCGAGTTCTACTGATGAGAGAATGTTAATTCCTGCGACAACAATTGAGCCGAACATGATAATCGTGGAACCACCCAACACAGCTTGCGGTAAGGTTTGGAAGATCCCACCCACAATTGGAAATAGACCCAAAAAGGCAAGTATGGCTGCAATGTAGTAGCCGATATAGCGACTACCCACACCTGTAATTTGAATCACGCCATTATTCTGACTGAATGTCGTGTTGGGAAATGTATTGAATAATGCCGCAATCAGAGAATTTACGCCATCTCCTAAAATTCCCCCTTTGATTCGCCGCATGTAAGTCGCGCCTTTAATTGGCTCTCCAGATACCGCTGATGTGGCTGTGAGGTCGCCAATCGATTCTACTGTGGTGATGATATAAAGCAGAATAAATGGTACGAAAGCAGCAAAGTCAAAGCTCAGTCCATAACGAAATGGAATTGGCAAGGCGATTAACGGCAAATTTCCCAAACCGCTGAAGTTAACCATGCCTAACACGCTTGCCACAGCGTAGCCGACTAGCAGTCCAATGACAACTGAAGCCATCCTCAGCATTGGCTTTTTACTCACGTTCAGCACGATGATGGTCAGCAGTACCAATGTGGCAACGCCTATGTTTTGCAAGCTGCCGAAAGTACCGTTTCTTTGCGCTGCTACCCCTCCACCCATACTGATAATCCCCGTTTTGATCAGGGTCAGACCGATGACGCAAACAATCGTACCCGTGACTAGGGGAGAGATAATTTTTCTAACTAGGTGTAAGAAGCGGCTCAAGATTATTTCAATAAACGCGCCAAAGAAGCACAAGCCAAAGATTAAGCTCAACGCTCTTTCTGGGGTTCCTCCGGCTGCGACTACTGCTGTCCCTGCGGAGATAATGGGCACTAGAAAAGAGAAGCTAGTTCCCTGAATGCTGAGCAATCCCGAACCAATTGGTCCAATTTTTCTAGCTTGAATGAATGTCGAGACTCCTGAAATAAACAGTGACATACTGACGACGTAGCTAGTGTCAGTTGGGTTCAGCTTTAAAGCGTTGGCAATCAGCAACGGAGGAGTAATAATACCGACAAAGATCGCTAGAACGTGCTGCATGGCTGCTAGCACTGCTTCGATAAATGGAGGCTTGTCGTTCAGTCCGTAGATTAGCCTATTGACAGGTGCTACAGCGTTGCGCTCCTCAGTTTGCGGAGTCGATTGAACACTCACTTTTGCCATCAGGATTCCTCAAATTCAGCGCTTATTTGCGAGGTTTATAAAACTATTTTCGTTATTGTCATGCACGCGCGATCGCCTCTTTTTTTCCCAACGATCGCCTGCTGGAGTTTAGTCGATTTTTACTACTAATTTGTCATTAAATCTCAACTCTCTCGCGAGTTTTTGCATTATTTAATACAATTCACGATCGTTTATCTCTCCTCTCTTGACTCGCCAACTTAAAATTATTTAGCGATTGAAATACAAATTGTCTCCAGATTTAATATTCTGTATTTTTGGCTACAAAACATCAATTTACAAAAATGTTCGTTTGGTCGCTGTCTAAAATTGTTAAATTACTTCTAGGATTGTCACGTAGTCAGGAAATTGCAAGCATCGAGCATTGCTGTCTAAACATAAACTCGATAGATATGGTATACAGTATACTAAAACTTCTAACAACACAAGCCTGCTGCGGATCTGAAATATTAAGTGGTGCGATCGAAGTGCGATGAATGCGTTTTATGATTTGGACAACTGCTCGAATAATATTGCCATCATTCCCAGTGCAATCAACGCGATCGCGGTTCCAATTAAATCGGTTTTAACCGAACTTAAACGAAAAGCAGGTTGTAGCCAAAATCTCATGAACCGCGTTACCAATGGCATCACCAACCACGTCAAAATTGAGGATGTTATCAGGTTATTCACCAACATCGAACTAGCAGGCGACCAAGACTGCATGATACCAAAAGCAGCAAATACTCTCGATTGCGTCATGACTGTGGGATACAATCCCAGAACTACCGATAAGACTTGCTTCCATGCTGGGAGACCCAAACTCGTTTTCTCTATACCAGACTGGAGAGAAAACCATCCCTCTAAGCCAGTCGTCAATGACTTGAATTTGTAAATTTGGAAAATCTCTCGTCCTGACTCCATCACGCGATCGCGATCGCTTGATTGCAGCCACCGATTTAACCGAGTCGGTGTGTCGAAGTGCATGATGGAATACCATTTGACGACTCCATCGCGACATTCCAGAGGCGGACAGAGATCTGTGCGAGTAAACCCCTCGTAATGTGCGGCAGCACTCACTAAGCGATCGTGCCATTTGAGAAAAACAGCTTCTTTCCCCTGTGGCACAATGTATTCGATCGCCACGCTGGAATAAAAAATTTCCTCATCATCTGAGTTGAGCATTAGCTAGTTGGAAGAGTAGAAAATCGTGCCATATTTCAAACTAGCATTTTCGATCGAAATTCTTTTCCAGAAGGGTTTTGAGCTAGCTGAATACAGCTTTTATCTCTGCTCAAAGAGAGAGCCGACAGAGCAAAAATGTTTCTAAATACAGATATGTAACAAGAGTTCATCTTGTTATATAATAAAAATGTATCTTAAGGCACGGAAAAAGATTCGGACATACGCTCACAAACCGCGCAATTCTAACTCGCGTAATTGTCAAGCGTCGTGGTGACAGGTTTAGAAGTGCCTCCTGCAATGACTTTAATTGAGGAGGACGATTGTGAAAACTCTCAGCCAAACAAGCAACTCTCAGTGGGAAAACTACCAACAATTAGAACTCATTCCCAGCCGAATTCCCAATCCAGATGGTAAAGCTTCTACATTTAAGTTAGGATTGGACTTTGCTTGGCGAGTCCTAATTTCCTTACTTGTCGATGAATTAGTCGATCGCGAACAACAAGTAGAGTATATTGAACGGTGCTGGGCTAACAAGGAATTCGAGCAACAAGAAAATTCCACCAGTTCGCTGCAAAAACTTTGGCTGTTGATGAATTAAAATCTCTCAACGTCTGCCAAAGGAGATTTTTCGAGCTAGGGATTTCTAGAATAACAATCGCGTCTAGATCGAAAGTTCGTACTGCGATCTAGACTTTTTTGTAGTTGGAATTACAATTTTTTCACTCAAGTTACACTAGCGTATACAGTATGCTTGCAAGCCGATCGGGTCTTGAAAGCTAAAAGTAAGGATGTGTACTCGACATTGGATCGAGTTTAATTCTAGAGTGCGATCGCCACTATAAATCTGTTTTTTCAATTTTTAAATTGTTTAGAGTAAGACAGATTGCTATCTGTTATTGCCAGTTTGCTATGCGTGTGAGGAGTCATGGATTCAGGTTTTTTCTGTCAAGTAAAAGCGACAGCTAAAATAACTTTGTGGTTAAGTTTATTAGCAGCAAGTCTTTCAATCGGCGTACTACCAGTAGAGGCAAATGAGAATAATTTAGAATCATCTCAGACCGATCTAGATATTATGGCACAAGTCACATCTGTATCTCAGCTTTCGGACGTACAACCTACAGATTGGGCATTTCAAGCATTACAATCTTTAGTAGAAAGATACGGTTGCATTGCTGGCTATCCTGATGGAACTTATCGCGGTAATCGTGCATTAACGAGATATGAGTTTGCGGCTGGGTTGAATGCCTGTTTAGACAGAGTCAACGAACTCATTGCTACAGCCAGCGCCGATGTAGTAGACAAACAGGACTTAGACACCTTGCAAGCTCTGCAAGCAGAATTTGCAGCTGAAATTGCGACTATGCGTCGTCGTGTCGATGCTTTGGAAACACAAACAGCAGAATTAGAAGCAAATCAATTTTCCACGACGACAAAACTAACTGCTAATATCTTCCTCAACGTGACTGGAGCTTTTGCCGATGGAGATATAACAGCAGAGGGAACCAGTGTTTTTGTTCCGGCGCGGGGAGCTGATGGTAGACCTGTACGCCGGACGATTAGCGATGACCCTAATGTTACCTTCAGCGATTACCTTTTCCTCAATTTCAACACTTCATTCACAGGTAAGGATAGCCTCGTCACCCAACTCGTAGCCGGGAATGGGAATTCTCCTGCAAATACATTTGCTTCTGCTGGTTTATTTAATACCTTTGGCGTACCTTACACGGATCAAAAAGGTGTGACGGGAGCGGATAATAATGTCATCGTGCGCGAATTATTCTATAGTTTTCCGGTTGGGAAAAGTCTACAATTTACAGTTGGTCCTCGCGTTAACTGGTTTCGTCATTTTGACAATAACCGCTTCACTCTATATTTAACCGGAGCAAGTAGCTACAACTCGATTGGTAGTACTCTTCTTAATTCCGTCGATAGAGGTTCAGGAGCAGTCGTAGCCTGGGAAATTAACGACCAATTCAAATTAACTGCTGGTTATTTAGGCGAGAATACAGAATTTCTTTCTGGTTCTGCGTTCAATACTTCTAGTAATCCTAGTCAAGGTTTATTTAAACCAACTAACACAATTACAGCAGAATTAGCCTTTGCTCCTGGCAAGAATTTGAACTTGAGATTTCTCTACAACCGTTCTAACATTCAAGCAGTGAACGGACGGGTAGGTGGCGCAATTGGCGAACCGATTTATGGTTTTGTCGATGATGGGTTTGGCGGTTCAATTGAAGATGCTACAGCTAACACTTGGAACTTCAATTTTGATTGGTTAGTAACTCAAGGCATTGGTTTATTTGGACGATATACCTATGCGAGTACGAATGTTAAACCTACTACAGATGGACGACTGGATGGAGAAGTTGACGTACAGGCAATTCAAGCAGGATTAGCTTTTCCCGATTTAGGTAAAGAAGGAGCATTGTTAACATTTTCCTATCTCAGACCATTTGCTGTTTTAGACGGTCGGAACTTTTTAGTTTCTGGTGGTGGTGATGGCGGCGTACAATATGAGTTTGAGGCAACTTACTATTACCCAATTACGGATAACATTGCTCTAGTTCCCGCGTTTTATTTGATTGCCAATCCGAATAATTTCAGTGACAATCCTAATATTTATGTAGGTAATTTACGCGCTCAGTTTAAGTTTTAAAAAATCAAACATTGGTAGGGGCGCATAGTTATGCACCCCTACTGTGATACGATCGCATCTAAACGAAATTTAGCAATTTGAAAAATTTCTGCTAAAGCTTGGTTTCGTTCTGTTTCAATAGAATTTTGCAACCGTTGTTCAAAAGCTGCAAGAATGCTATCTTTTGTGTGATTTTTAACGGCAATAATAAACGGAAAATCAAACTTATTTTTATAGGCTTGGTTTAGAGATAAAAAGCGATCGTATTCTTCAGGTGTAAGACGGTCTAAACCTGCACCAGCTTGTTCTTGTACCGATGCCATTGCCATTTTGGCTTTACTACCTAAGTCAGGATGTGCCTGAATGAGTTCTATTTGTGCGTCTTGACTGGCAGTTCTGACAACATCTACCATTGTTTGATGTAATTGCGCTACGTTTTTAAACGGTCGCTCGTACCAGGCATGATAAGCGATCGCGGGCGTATCTTCAAACACTGCTCCCAAGGTTTTTACAAACTCATCTTGGCTCATTTGGTTCAGTTCTGTTAGAGAAATCATCATCAAGTTACCTAGAAAAGAATTGTCACGCAAAGACGCAAAGAACACTTTTGCGCCTTTGCGTCTTTGCGCGATCCAAATTAAGCTTAACTACCTCGATAAGTACTATAAGACCAGGGAGAAACGAGTAAGGGAACGTGATAGTGAGAATTAGGATCGGCGACTCCGAATTGTAACGGTACGCGATCGAGAAAAGCTGGCTGAGGTAGGTTCTCTATATGTTTGGTAAAGTAATCGCCGACAGAAAAAACTAGTTCATAAATACCTGATTTGAGTTCTTCATCTACTAATAATGGTGAGTCCGTACGACCGTCATTATTAGTATGAATAGTTTTTAATAGCGTTTTTTCTCCATTTGAGCTAACCGACCACAATTCAATTGTCATTTGTCGAGCGGGACAACCTTGAGCTGTGTCTAAGACATGTGTAGTAAGTTTACCTACCATATTTATCAATGCAAATATAATTTGCGATCGCGCTGATACATCGTTCGGATTTTAACAGGAATTCAGTGCAAAATCTGCGACAGAAACTTTTTAGTTCTCTCTTCTTTTGGGTTATTGAAAAATTCCGATGGTGTGGTATCTTCTATTAAACAACCATCAGCTAGAAAGATAACGCGATCGGCAACTTCGCGAGCAAAACCAACTTCATGAGTCACGCAAACCATCGTCATCCCAGAATTAGCCAGCGATCGCATTACCTGCAATACTTCTTGTACCATTTCTGGATCGAGAGCTGATGTTGGTTCGTCAAATAACATGACTTTTGGTTTCATTGCTAAAGCACGCGCGATCGCCACTCGTTGTTGTTGTCCGCCAGATAGTTGACCTGGATATTTATTTGCTTGATGGTCGATTCCGACTCTTTCTAATAGTTGCATCGCCATTTCTTCAGCCTTGCTTTTTGTCATTCCGCGCAAATGAATTGGAGCGAGAGTCACGTTTTTTAGTACAGTTAAATGAGGAAATAAATTAAATTGTTGAAACACCATTCCCACTTCTCGACGTACGATTTCGATATTTTTGAGATTATGAGAAATCTTCGTTCCATCAATTTCAATGCTACCTTTTTGATAAGGCTCCAAACCATTGAAAGTCCGAATAAAAGTTGATTTACCCGAACCAGATGGTCCCATTAAAACCACGACTTCACCTCGATTAACTGTCAGGCTAACGCCTTTCAAAACGTGGAAATTATTGCCATACCACTTTTCCACGTTTCTAGCAATAACAATTGGCTCTAAGTCAGTACTAGCGATATTACTTGAACTTATTGCGGAGTGAGAGTATGCCATAAACTGATACTTTTCCCATTAACTATTTATATCTATTTGCATGGTGGACAATGCCCACTATACATTTGACTTTTGACTTTTAACTTTTGACTTTTGACTTTTTATACAGTAGGCAATTCTGCCAGAGGTTCTCCCAACCATTTCTGAGAAAAACTATTCAACTTTCCCGATGTTTTCAAATCTGTAATAATCGCATTAACTCTTTGTAAAAGATCGGTATCACCAGGTCGTACGCCAATGTAACAAGGAGAATTCTTCAGCACAAGCTTGCGATCGATTTGTTTATCGGGGTTATCTCGCATTAATTTAGCCGCTACCACGTTGCCAGTTGCAATCAGTTCTACCTGTCCCGATACTAATGCTGATGCCGTTAAGCTGTTACTAGCAAAACGTTTCATTTTAACTGTTCCAGTAGGTAGTTTAGACAGTTCTAAATCTTCTAAAGAGCCTTGAGCAACACCTACGGTACGACCTTTCAAGTCTTCCATAGAAGCAACTTTAACATTTTGTCTGCCATAAATTCCTGAGAAAAAAGGAGCATATGGTATGGAAAAATCAATAATTTTGGCTCGTTCTTTGTTCTTACCCAAACTCGAAATTACCATATCTACCCGATTTGTTTGCAAAAACGGAATTCGGTAATTACCAACCACGGGGACTAATTCCAACTCGACCCCTAAACCTTTAGCTATCTCCCGTGCTACATCAATGTCATAGCCGCGCACTTGCATATCTGGTCCCACAGCACCAAACGGGGGAAAATCATCTGGAACAGCAACTCGTACCTTGCCAGTAGATTGAATTTGTTTTAGCGTTGTTCTAGAATTTACACCAGGTAGGCTAGTAGCTGACGCAGTACCAGATGTCACTGACATCGATTTGACATAAGATGATTCTGACGAGTTACAAGCAGCAATACTCGCCGTCATTAATAAACTTGCCAAAAACAGCGTGATGAATTGCAGCCACTTTTTAGGAATCGCGTTCATTTGAGGTAAATAGGAAATCGGGAGTCGGAACTAGCCGTTAGACTGATTTTTTCAAGCTTTGTATGTTAATTTTCGTTCTAAATTTTGACTTAAAATAGAAAGGGGATAACACAAGCAGAAATAAATCAAACCTGCAAGTGAGAATACTAATAGCGATCGCAGAGTCACATTATTAATTTGCGCCGCAGCGCGAGATAATTCAGTAAAGCCAATTACAGAAGCCAAAGAAGTTCCTTTGATAACTTGTACGGCAAATCCTACGGTTGGTGCGATCGATAATTTGAGTGCTTGTGGTAATACAATCAATCTAAGTTTTTTGAAATAGCCAAAACCTAATGCTGATGCTGCTTCCCATTGTCCTTGAGGAATAGCAGCTACAGAACCCCGCCAGATATCTGCTAAAAATGAACTAGTAAAAGCCGTTAAAGCTAAAGTTGCTGCTTGTAAAGGTGACAAATTAACTCCGAAAACCACAGAGAGTCCGAAAAAGGCAAGAAACAATTGTAATAATAGCGGCGTTCCTTCAAAAAACTCAATGTAAATCCAACTAATGCCTCGAATCCACTGGTTCGGAGAAATCCGCATCAACATCACGAGAAAACCAATAATTCCACCACTAATAAATGCGATAGCAGATAAAATCAACGTCCATTGGGTTGCAATTATGAGGTTTTTCAAAATGATTGGTATAGTAAATTCATCCATTTTTAGAAAGTCAAAAGTTAAAAGTCAAAAGTGATGCATTTGTACGGGCGGGTTTTTATCGTAAATATTTGCCGTAGTCTTAAGTGTTTGATAAACCCGCCCGTACACTAGCCAAAACACGATAAATATGTCATGGATTAGCGTCTATATTTAGCAAATTCAAAAAACCGTTTTTCTATAGCGTAAGTTAATCCTTTAATTAACCAAACAATAGCTAGATAAATGAGAGAAATCGTGAAGTAAATCTCAAAACTGCGGAAAGTTCTGGAATTCAGATAGTCCCCAGCAAATGTCAAGTCTTCAGCTGCAATTTGAGAGACAACACTAGTAAATAAAACCGCAAGAATAATTTGACCAACTAAAGCTGGATAAATATTTGATAATGCCGGAGTTAAAACAATATAGCGAAACACCGATAAGGGTTTAAATCCTAGTGCCAAGCCTGCTTCAACTTGCCCTTTATGAATGCTTTCTACACCTGCTCTGACGATTTCTGTAGAATAAGCTCCAAAGTTGACAGCTAATGATAAAATTGCTGCTTGTTCTGCTGTTAGCTTAATACCTAAATTCGGCAATCCGAAGAATATAAAGAAAAGTTGGATTAAAAATGGCGTATTTCTGATAGCCTCAACATAGGCGATCGCTAACCAATTCAAAAACCGATTTTCAGAGGTTCTAAATAACGCTCCTACGATGCCAAGAATCAATCCAAAGGCGATCGCAATTAACGATAACCTAATGGTGACAAATGCTCCCGCCGTAAACAAACCTATGTTATTCCAAATCACTGAAAAATCAAAGGTATAGTTCATAGTAGCAAGTCAAAAGTCAAAAGTTAGGAGTCAAAAGTTAGTGCGATCGCGCCAAATACTTGCAGTAGCTTAGCAATAGTAATGCTAACTTTTAAGTCAGTTACATAATTTTGAATACTGTATACAATTATCGTCTTTTGTTCTGTGTAGATCGATACAAGTCACTCTTGATAGCAATTCTCGATTGCGTGTTTTACCCAATTGAAAGCCGCTATGAAAGCAGAAATCATGTAGAAGAATCTGAAGCTGCGAGGAGTAATTCCATGCTTGTTCGCCATTTTGTCAGAATTTCGTGACTATTAAACTAAGATTTCAACCGATTTTCAGAAAATTTAGTTACAATAAATACAGAAAATAAATCGTTCATCTCTCTTAAAAACACTCTTCACCGGATGCTGAGAGAGACGGAAGTAAGGAAATATCCAGAAGGAACGCACGCGAAATAATGACCTGATTCCTTCAGGAGGCGAGATCGTGATGAATTATCAACAAAACATTCAAAAACTAGAACAAATTTACAACTACAAACCAGAACCGCAACACAATCGACCAACTCGCAGATCGTGGTTGAAAAAGATGTGGCGATCGCTCGTTACCGCTTGGAGTCACAATGCAGAAATGCGAGTGTGGCAAACCGAAGATAAAATAGGTCGTTCGTTGTGGAAGCTTTACGACCCGATAACAGGCGAGACGTTTGATTTTAACTCAGAAAATGAAGTGAGAACTTGGATTGAGGAATCATACAATCGTCCGCTAAGAAGAGAAAGAAGCTTTCGACCCTTTTACAGCTAGTTAGACTTAATAGGAGCGTGCGGTGTGCGTTCCTACTACCTTAACTTGGTGAAGCGGCTGAAGTGCAAACAGATAATTGACTGGAACGCAGCAAACAATTTAACCCTTCAGATAAACTCGGTGGCGCATCGCGCAGCTGACGATGCATCCGTAATATTACCTCTTCAGGGACTTGGCGATCGCGCCGTCGATTTCGCGCTAGACATAACCATACAGGAGTATCGACCCAAAGTCCTACAATCTGCTTGAACCCCGCAGCACGAGCGTAAACGATGACTTCTCGCCGATGTCTGCGTTGGGCATTAGTTGCATCGTAAATTGCCGTACTGACTTCGCCGCGCGAAATTTGAATTGCAGCCCTTTGAAATTGCCGTTGCACCTCGCGCCAAACTAGCAACCATTCCCCCTGAATCACCTCATTCCCAAATAGGCGTTCTCGAATTTTGTCAGTTGATATGGGTTGTAGCTTTGAGTCTGCTGCTACCAGTTGTCCTACTAAAGTAGATTTTCCACTCCCTGGTAAACCAACGAGCAGAATTAGAGAGTAGGGAGTAAAGAGTAAACCCGTGTACGACTGATCTAATGCCCCCTTTTTAAGGAAGTTGGAGGATCGCAGAACTACCTCACTCATGAAAAGATCCCCCTAGCCCCCCTTTTTTAAGGGGGGAACAAAGAAGCTACACATTATACGAGTAGAAAATTATTTTCAATTCTTCCACTCATCACTCACCACGCATCACTCACCACTAAATAACGGTTCCATCCGAAATAACGGCGTTTTTCAGCACGACAACGATGCCACTGCGGATATAGAAGCCTTCGCTTTCTCGATCTGCTTCTTCAACCCGGTCTTTGTTGATGATGCGGACATCACAACCGATCCGGGCATTTTTGTCAATAATTGCTCGTCTGATAATGGTGTTAGCACCAATTCCCAGAGGAACGTTCTCGATTTCACCATCTGCACAAACTGTTTGTCTTTCCTCTATATGGGGATCGTAGAAATCTGCCCCCATGAGTAGCGCATCTTCTACAATCGAGCCTGCTTGGATAATCGATCGCACGCCTAAGACTGAATGATGTACGCGACAGTTTTTCAAAATACAACCGTCGCCAACGATTGATTCTGTTACCTGACAATCCATCATTTTAGTAGGAGGCAAGTAACGAGCGCGAGTGTAAATTGGTGCTTCTTCCTCGTAGAAGCTAAAAGCTGGATAGGGTTGCTTTGTCAACGATAAGTTAGCATCGTAGAACGCCTCAATCGTTCCGATGTCTTCCCAGTAATCGTTAAACAAGTAGGCTTGAATGTTGTACTCTTTCGCACAAGCTGGCAGAATTTCCTTCCCGAAATCAGTTTGTTCTGGCGCTTCTTTCAGCAACTTGATTAAGACATCGCGTTTAAAAACGTAAATCCCCATTGAAGCGATGTATGGTTTTTGCTTCGCCTCTTCTGGATTTAACCCCAATACTGTAGTATCGACCTGCATGTTCAGCAGTGCATCACCTTTGGGTTTTTCGCTAAAGTCGATTACCCGTCCCGCACTGTCAATTTTCATCAAGCCAAAGTCAGAAGCGCGACGTTGTTCGATCGGGATCACAGAAAGAGTCACATCAGCACCAGTTTCGCGGTGACGCTCGACAAATTGGCGATAGTCCATGCGGTAGAGGTGATCTCCCGACAAGATTAAATATTCGTCCACGTTCCACTCTTCCATCAACCAAAGATACTGACGCACTGCATCTGCCGTACCCTGGAACCAGTTAGTGCTGTACTGCGTTTGTTGAGCTGCCAGGACTTCTACAAAGCCTTCAGTAAAACCAGAAAAGGTGTATGCACGGGCAATATGGCGATTGAGTGAAGCCGAGTTGAATTGTGTTAAAACGTATATTTTGTAAATCTCTGAGTTAATACAATTACTGACAGGAATATCGATTAAGCGGTACTTCCCTGCTAATGGTACGGCTGGCTTAGCTCGTAGCTTAGTCAGCGGATAAAGACGAGTTCCAGCACCGCCACCGAGAATAATTCCTAGTACTTTTTTCACAAATTCCTCCCGACTGCCTTTCGTTCCCAAAATTAGTGTAGAGGACTAGGTGTAAAAGTTGTTAAGAATCTAGAGGCAGAAATTTATCAGCACTACACATGAAGAATTCCTGGGAGTCTGGGGCGATCGCGGTTAGCTCGGCTTTGGCAGGCATAGAGCAGTTGAGCAGCAGCGATCGCACTTCCCAAACTCCAAAATTATCGTAAAATTTGGTGTGGTGCTACCGCTAGTCGTAGTTTTCCCCATCTTTAGGGAGCGGGGAGTAGGGAGCAGGGAGCAGAGGGAGCAAAACAATTCGCGCATTCAAAATTCTCTATACCCCACACTTCCTACACACCCCACACCCCGATAGCGCCAGTTGCTCATAGGGGGCGACGAAGTCCGCGATAGCGCCACCCCCAAGACCGCACTGGCTCCCCCAACCCTATTTACTACTAGCCACCAGCCACTAGCCACTAGTCACTGATAACTGTCAAAAAGCGATCGCGACATTCACCCCCTGGTTAGAGCCACAGAATGGAGAGTATTTGTACCTTGTCAATGAAGGGCTAGAAAGTGACTATGGAGATTACCACCCCAGACTGGGTAAAACACGCTGTTTTCTATCAAATTTTTCCCGATCGCTTTGCTAAGAGTCAACAACCCCGCAAACGGCTGTTAAAAAACGCTACTTGGGAAGAATGGGAAGAAATGCCCACTCTTCAAGGTTATAAGGGTGGCGATCTCTGGGGTGTGATGGAGCAATTAGATTATTTGCAAACGTTAGGCATTAACGCCATCTACTTCACCCCGATCTTTCAATCTGCTAGCAATCACCGCTATCACACCCACGACTACTATCGAGTCGATCCGATGTTAGGCGGAGATGAAGCTTTTCAAGAATTGCTAGAAGCTTGTCACAGCCGCGATATTAAGGTTGTTTTGGATGGAGTCTTCAATCATGCCAGTCGGGGCTTTTTCTTTTTTCACGACATTCTCGAAAATGGTCCCTACTCTCCTTGGGTAGATTGGTTCAAGATTGAAAAATGGCCCTTGTGTCCTTATGATGGCGATCGCCCTGCTAATTACGAAGGCTGGGCGGGAAATCGCGCTTTACCCGTGTTCAATCACGATAACCCAGAAGTGCGAGAATACATTATGGAGATTGCCGAATATTGGCTGAAATTCGGCATCGACGGCTGGCGGTTAGATGTGCCGTTTGAAATTAGAACTCCTGGTTTTTGGCAAGAGTTTCGCGATCGCGTCAAAGCCATCAACCCCGATGCTTATATTGTCGGTGAAGTGTGGGAAGATTCGCGAGAATGGCTGGACGGCACGCAATTTGACGGCGTGATGAATTACTTGTTTGCCGCACCGACAATCGCTTTTACGGCTGGCGATCGCGTGGATATGACACAAGTACAAGACCGTTCCTACTATCCCTATCCACCCCTGTTTGCAGCTGAATATGCCACAAAAATGCAAGAATTGCTGCAACTGTATCCTTGGGAAATTCAGTTAACGCAGTTGAATTTACTCGCTAGCCACGACACGGCGAGACTAATTTCGATTGCAGGAGGCGATCGCCCTAGTGTTGAACTTGCTACCCTATTGCTAATAACATTTCCTGGCGCTCCTAGCATCTACTATGGTGACGAAGTTGGTTTACCAGGCAAAATCGATCCAGACTCTCGGCGGGGTTTCCCTATCGAAGCCACTTGGGATCGGGAAATTCTCGAATACCACCGTCAGTTGATTGCCTTACGCCATGCATATCCTGCCTTGCGTACGGGAGATTATCAAGTGTTACACGCACAGGGCTTGGTTTATGTTTTTGCGCGAACTTTAGGCTCAGAAGAAATTGTCGTAGCTGTCAATACTGGTACTGACTCAGCACAAGTTAGTTTCGACACAAATAAGTTGCGATCGCACCCCAGCAAGTTGTTATTTGGGAGTGCAGAAATTGAGTCTATTGCTGATGGATCGCAAATGAATTTGAATCTACCTCCAAGGGCAGGTTGTATTTTGGTATAAAAACTTTGACCTAAAAATGTAGAGACGTTACATGTAAAGTCTCTACATTTTTCTATTGAAATAAACTCGGTAATAAACTAGAACCTCGCCAAAGAGCGTAAATTAAAAAGGCAAATATTAAGGTAATGACAATAGTATATATATAGCTAACACACATCAATAATCCATCATCTTCTAGCGTTGCTACTGCCAGTACTAAAATACCAATAGTTGGAAAAGAGTTTGTCAGTGGAATTGGTAACATTAATAGAATAGCTAACCAAGCAATACAAAACCCGTTAAATTGCCAAATATAAGGATTTCCCGCTATTTTCAACATGCGAGGACGAACGATTCTTTCTAGCAATCTGGTACACCTTTTCAAGTTTTGTAACAATTGCTGGGCAAACCAGCGAGGAAATTTGAATTGAGCAACTTTTTTCGGTAACCAAGGCGATCGCCTTCCCAATGCCATTTGTAGGGATAAAATTAAGCAAGCTATTCCTGGTATGCCAGTAAAACCAGGCGGATGAGGGAATAAAAATGGTAAGACAAGTAAGGCAATAACAAGACTAAAACCTCGTTCTGAAGTTCCTGCCAAAATATCGCTTAAAGTTAAAGGTTGTTGAGATAGTTTTTCTAGTAAAGATTTAATATCGTGTGAAAATTTTAAATGCATGTTAGCTAAATCGTAAGTCGTAAGTCGTAAGTCGTAAATTAGAAATAAAAACACTCAATACTTGTGCCATTGTTCGCTGCTCTTTGCTGTCTTAATTTTCCTTACTCGATCGCTTTAGTACTAATCTGGTACTAAAACTGCTACCGCTTGGGGAATGACGCGAAATTCTGCGGGAGTGTAAGCGGTGATTTCTCCATCGGTATTAATGGGACGGGGTTTTCTAGTCGCAACACGGATTTTTTGACCGTGCAAGGTACGGACTCCAGGTAAGGCTGTATGCCTACCTTGACGCATTGCGGGTAATAAAGGAATCATCTGCCACCAGTGACGCAATTCCAGACTGTATAAGTCTAGCCTGCGATCGTCGATCGCCGCATCATGAGTGATTGCCATGCCACCACCGTAGTAGCGTCCGTTACCAACGGCAATTTGTACGGTTTTGACTCGAATCGCATCTTGATTATTAATCCGAATTTCGGCTCTGAAGGGTCGAGATTGCCAGAGAACCTGAATTGCTGCCATTGCATAGGCTAAAACTCCCCATCGACGTTTAGACTCTTTCGTCAGTTTCTTAGCGATTTGGACGCTCAAACCGAGGCTAGCAACGTTAAAAAAATGCTTGCCATTCACCCAACCTAAGTCAATCCAACGGACTTTTTGACTCGCAATAATCTCACACGCTTCAGGTAGAGAATTGGGAATTTCTAAAGTTCGAGCTAGATCGTTAGCAGTCCCTAGAGGTAATATTCCTAAAGGTAATCTAGTCTCGACTAATGCATCTACTGCCGCGTTGAGCGTCCCATCTCCACCACCAATAATTACTAAGTCTACTTGATGGCGATAGTAGCGGATCAGTTCGGCTAACTGCCGAGGATGTTCTATTGGCTTTTCTAATAAATCTAAATCTAACTGCTGTAACTGTTCTATGGCAGCAGCAATCCGCTGCTGTCCGTGACGGGCATGACGATTGACTAGCAGTAAGGCTCGCTGTTTCACGATCGATTACAGGTGAGGGTTGCTGCCATGCCCTTGAACGCGCATTTAGAGGCGATCGCGGGTAAGGCTTAATACTAATTTTATCTAAATTAAATCTTTTGATAAATTTATTTTGCTCTCTGACAAGTTAAAAGCAATTTAATTCACAATCTTTCACGCAAATAAAGAGTAGGGCGGGCATTGCTTACCCTATCATAATTCTGACTTTTTATAGATATATAAACATTTGAAAGTTTTAGATGAAACTACGTCCATTCTAATTTTCGAGAGTCATGCCATTGTCTGCTTGAGATAAATTGGCAAAGTCTCTTGACTAACAAGATAAATCGAGAGATCGATCTAAGTTTGTAGAGAATTAGATATGAGCGTAGCTGTTGGTATAGACAAGGCATTAGTTGGTACAGATAAAAATGATGTCATATTCGGTACAACGGATAGCGATACTATATTCGGTGGAGCAGGACATGATGCCATTTTTGGACAAGCAGGTAACGATATATTGAACGGTGACGATGGTAATGACCTGTTACAAGGTGGAGACGGTAACGACAAGATCGACGGTGGTAATGGTAGCAATGTCATATTTGGTGGTAATGGTCATGACATTTTAGTTGCCCGGAATGACGTTGACAGCGGCACTAATTTTATATTTGGCGGTAGTGGAAATGACTATATCAATGGTAGTTCTAATGATGACTATTTATATGGCGAAAATGGGAACGATGAATTGTTCGGCTGGTTTGGGAACGATACTATAAATGGGGGTGCTGGCAATGACAGAATTCAAGGCGCTTTTCACCATAGCAGAACAGACGAAATCGATGTCATGACTGGATGTAGAGGGGCAGATACTTTTGTCTTGGGTGGAAGGTCTTATGGCGAAATGCAACCGCTCTATCGAGGTGACAACCGTAATTACGGTCTAATTACAGACTTTAATAAAAATGAAGACGCGATCGAACTCAACAAATGGGAGGGCGATCTAAGGCACGATCGCGCTATAGAAGTTCGATATAGTCTGGGTGCTGCACCAGTAGGATTACCTCAAGGAACGGGTATATATGTAAATAGCCCAGGACAATCACCAGATCTGATTGCTATTCTTCAAGGTGTCGATCCAAATTCTCTGAATCTGAAGGCAAGCTATTTCAAAATTGTAGATTGAATTAGATCGAGTAGGGTGCGTTAATAACGCACCCTAATAGCCATTTACAACAGTCCGCGATAACGAATAAAAACTAATATAACTGCCCAAGAACCCAAGGCGACTTTGACGGCTACCAGGATATTAAGTAGCGGAATTACTCCGCCGCTGACAAGTGCGCCCAACTCTCCGTGCGGTAGTTCAAATCCAGACAGAGTTATTGCCGCTAAGAGGACGAAAATCAGCACCGAAACTTTCTCCCATGTAGCAGCGTGCCAGCGCTTGTAGATACTTTGCATCTTCTCTGGTGATGAAGTAATTGCCACCAGACCGATCGCCGTTCCTCCCGCTACCCCAGCCGCAAAACCGCCGCCTGGGCTGAGATGTCCCCGAATCGCCAGTTCAATCCCCACTAAAGCTGCAATTGTCGCCCCTAATCGCGCCAGTACAATTGATGGCTGATCTGTAAAACGATAGACTTTAGCGGATGGCTGTTCGTTCGCTAACAAAAAATGAGCGCCCATAATGGCGATCGTAAATACGACCACCTCAAAAATGGTGTCGTACAGTCGATTTCTAAAAATAATCCCTGAAACCGCATTGGGTACTCCGCTATCTCGTACAACTGATTCGACAATTGACAGCGAGAAATCCGGTGCGGGATTGGACATGATGAGGATTTTGACAAACAAAGCTATTCCTGCGGCAATGTAGACCCATTTCATGAATGTTTCTCCTCTGGAATGCTGACATAGGTAATGCTTGTTGCAGGTGATGAAAGTTCGGCTTGTATGATGTCATAGATCCGCTGCACTCTGGTGACGGTATGGTAGGGTTGTTTTTCCGCATCAGGCGTTGTGCAATCTATGTCTTCGGGTCGCGTACAAGTTGCGTGTACTTCTTTCTCCATCAGCGCTTGGTGCAAATCCTGTTGGTCTTTGTAGGTCACTAACTCAAGTCGCATGTGACGTTTGCCCAAAATTGCCCGTAAGTCATCTAGCAGTTGCCCAAAATGGCGATTGCCTTCGCTATCTGTCGCGATCGCTCCTTCTGCAAGTACGCCTAGACGCATCACCATTGACGATCGCACCGCCACGGCATAGAGAGTAATCGCTAGCATTGTACCGACTAATGCTTCGGTCAAAGACACATCCGCCGCCCCCAAAACTGCATAGACCATTGCTGCCACGGCTCCCAAAATGCCGCGAATCACCAAGGCATGATATGGATTGACCTGAAAGACGACCATCGCAGCGGACAGCGGCAACAGAGCCACTAAGACATAGATATAGCTATCCATCATTGCTACCCCTGCTACTGGAACAGTATGCCAACACGTACCCCAGCACTGTATTCCAAATCGCCAAGGAAATAATGGCGAGGATCAGTAACGGCGATTCTCTGGGTCTTTTTAGCAGTAGCCCGATGATGATACTCATCGATCCGAGTGTATCTGCAACTGAAAGACCGTGCAGTTTAAATAATAGCGATCGCTTGCCTAGCAGGGGGAAGGTTCCCCAAAACCAGAAAAATACTCCTATACCCATGCAGGTATAACTCAACACGTCGATTGCCATATTACTCGTTTAATAAATCGCTCATTCGTTTAATCACTTGTGCCAGCAGCATCAGTGAAGCATTCCCCACGCTGAGAATAATGACTCCTACCACACCAATCGACCAGTCATCGCGCAAGACGGATACGACTAAGATCGTGACTGATGTTTTTGTCGCAATACTGGCAAATGCCAACATAGTTTGCCAAATGTTGCCATCCTTACATGCGACGTAAATCGGGATCAGCAGAGCCAGAATCATTGCAATCAATACCAGATTCATGTTTTCCTCCGTCGCACCCGATGGACTTCGTACCAGCCGTCTTCGCGGTATTTCAAGACAATGGTTTTTGGCGTAAAGGTAATCAGGAAAATATCTAGAAATATCAGACCTGGTGTCCGTCGCGGTGGCACTCGTTCTAAGGTGACTTCTTCTTGAGTATGGGGACGGAAAATGATTTCAAATGCCTCAACATATGCCTGTGGAATTGCTATGAGGATCTTACCCAGCGCCCGCAGCCAGTCTTTTAAAGCTGCTCGCGATTTGGGGCTTCCTGGCAATAAAAAGGCAACAGCAACGCCGATGATGATATTTGCCACACTAAAATTAGCAGTGAGCAAAAACCAGATAGCCAGTCGTAGTATGAGATTCAGATATCCAATCATGCCCACGCCATCCAGAAAAGTAGGATTAACATCAAACTCATCACGCCAATTAGATGCTCGAATTGTTCGAGCATACGCGGTAACCTGAGTACTGTCCGTCGAAAGATCGTCAAATATGCCAACCAGCCAACGCCAACGATCGCGATTGCTTTGACCATATTCGCCACGGTATACGCTTCGTAATACAGCACGTTTGTCACAACCAATGCACCGATTAACAGCGTTACCGCTACCCAGAAACCATAATTAACTTCCTGTTGTCTCTCTTGTCGCTGATGGGGTAGAAAGATAAATCTGGCATATGCTGTTGCCGTTCCTATAGCCGCAACATTCATGGCGATTGTTTGCCAGGGCAACACGTTGTTCAGGGTTGACATTTTCGCCCCAAAGCCAACCAATAGGGGAAAGCCGGAAATTGAGAGGCTACCTACGACCAAGACAATCCAGATTGCAGTACCGATTGGCTGGTGTTGCAGTTCCTTGATATTTCGGCTCGGTAAAGTACCCACGCTCAGAAATAGCGCCGATTTAACCAGCCCGTGCGCCAGCGCATAAAAGCCGCCTACTTCAGGTGCAGCAAGAATCCAGCCTAGCTGCGATATCGTACTCAACGCCAACGTGCGCTTGTTGTCTTGTTCCCAGATTGCATAGAATACTCCTAGCAGCGCTGCCCCAACTCCAAAAATGCGGACGATCGCATCCACCTCGTCAAACATCAGGGCGCACCGCACTATCGGAAAAATGCCAGCTTTTACCACAATTCCCGACAGCATTGCTGATACTGGCGTTGCCGATTCGGAGTGGGTTAACGGCAACCACAAGCCCGACACGAAGACTCCTCCTTTTGTCAAGAGTCCCAAGAAGATGAGGGCAAGTGCTTCGATTGGTGCGCCACGCAAACCGGCAAAAGCAAATGAATGATGCACCTGATAGACCAGTACTGCGCCAACTAGATAGAACAGCATTGCCGTGTTGCTGACAAACAGATAGCGCAAGCCAACCCAAATCGAGCGATCGCTTCGAGGATAAGCAATTAAGAGAAATGCCGCAATACCAATTACCTCTAGCGCCACGTATAGACTAATAAAATCCGCACAGACAAACGCAGCATTGAGGCTGCCATGTAGGATGATAATCTGTGCGTAAAAAAAAGCTGTCTTACCACTGCGCCAGCAGTAAAGAATCACCGCTGCCGTTACCAAGGCATTAGTCAATATAAAGTAGCCGCTCAATCGGTCTACTAATAATGTGACACCGAAACTATCTAGTAACTGTAGTGATAGTGGAGATGTAACAAATAGCAGCAACGCATATGTCCCCGAAACTAGTGCTACGCATAATGCGAGATACCGATCGAGTTTGGGGAACAGATAAGCGACAAATCCGACAAAAAACGGTAGTGCAATCCAGGCGATCGTAGTGGTACTCATGGCGTATTATTTTTCTCGATCTCGTTGCTTTCTAATGTCGGATTATCTCTTGCCAATTTCATCACACCGACTAGCATTAAAGCCTGAATTGAAAATCCAATCACGATCGCCGTCAATATGACTGCCTGGGGAACCGGATCGGAGTAAGCGATATTTTGGACATCTGAAACAATCGGTGCGAACAAACCATCTCGCGATGCAATCAGCACGTAATAGGCAATTACCCCCGTACTCATGACATCCATAGAGACGATTTTCATCACAAGATTCTTTTTGAAGATGATACCGAAAAATCCGCACAATATTGTTGCTAATACGCACGCTTCTAACACGAGGATTGCCTGTTAAGTAAGTTTCGGTCGTAGATTTTTATTGCAATACAGATTTCAGCAAAATGTTGTCATTTGTCATTCGTCATTTGTCAAAGTGCAGTGAGCGCGGCACGATCCGATAAATGACATTTTCCCAACTAACATTAGAACTGTCATAGCACTAGATTTTTGACTTTTAACTTTTGACTTTTGACTTTCAACAACTAATTGCTGCTACTACAGCGATTTGGATTCAGCAAAGCTATCCCGCAGGGAATCGTCATAACACACTTCACACTTCATGGCGCAAGAATTTACGAGCGATGATAATCATTTGCTAGTTTTTCCAGTAAAGTGGGCATTGCCCCTGCTCCCTACTCCCTGTTTTGGTCACGAAACTCATTCGCTCAACTTTAAAACAAGTTTTTAATTCTTGCTATAATTAAATATTAATATTAACTCAAGCATTTTGTAAATTATTTGAGTTGGGGCGATCGCGCTCAAATTCAATCAGCGCTAAGTCGAGCAAGACTTATACTTATTTTCTATATATTACCTGCGATCTTCTCTATGCTTTCTGTTCATTTGACGAATGAGCCAATAACTAATTGAGAGGGCAAAACTAGCCGTTGCTAGACCGATTAAATCTATACCTGTAGCTTTACTAAAATCAAAAATAATCAGCTTGCGGGCTACAGCAATTAAGGCAGTTACAATTACTAGTTCAACTTGAACGACGTGTTTTCTGAGGTAAGCAGTAATATTTTCTAATAATTCTAGAGCAATGAGAATATTCAGGAACATCCCGAAAATTTCGATGAGAGTCTTATTGAAAAAACCAATCGGCTCCCTAAATAAATCTTGATACAAAAAAATTATTAAGTCAACTAAAGAAACTAATATAACACCCACTAGAGCGAGTGACAAAATTTTTGAAACTAGGTTCTCAACCAGGTGAATGCTTTTGAGGAAACCTTCATCTGCCAATAACTCTTTAGTTGAAATCGCTAGTTTTTTCCAAGGACTTATCATGCTCTTAAACTCGCATTGCTGTCTACCGATACTAACTAATATCTCACTGTTATGGTGCATCAGTATAGCGATCGCCTGAGAAAAGGTAAAAGGCAAGACGTAAGAGGCAACTTAATTCAAACTTACGACTTACGACTTACGACTTACGAATTACCACTTATTGTTGCAGTGCTGGATCGGTGAAATCGCTCAAACCTTGGCTCGAAGCACTTCCAACATCGGCAGTAACCCTATCATTACTATTTACCAATGCAACTGCTTGTCGCAATGCAGCCAGCCGATCTGTCATTAAATTTTGTGGGGGTAAAAGATCGAAGATGCCTAACTTTTCTAACCGCCGCTGCACGGAACCAGTGGCACCAACGATAAAAACGTGACGACCCTGTTCGACTGCATCTTTTATTGCATTTTCAATTGCTAAAGAAGCAGTCACACCTAGCATCGGTACATCGCTCAAATCTAGAACCAAAACATCGTGGTCTGCCATTGCTGTATGTTCGCGGGCGATCGCTTTGGATACGCCGAAAATCATCGGTCCGCTGAGGTAGAATAACAGCACGCGATTGTTAGCGCGATCGAGTAACTGTTTTTCTTCCTGATTTAATACGATCTCATCATCGGCATCGCTAATGGTTTTGACATCTTGCGCTTGCAGATTAGATAAACGCTCGATGGTCAAGATGTTAGCAATAAACACTCCCACTCCAACCGCCACAATCAGATCGACAAATACCGTCAGTAACAGCACCCCATACATAATTAGCGTTCCCTTCAGGGAAACCTTGTGGGCGCGTTTTAAGAAACTCCAATCTAAAATGTCAATCCCAACTTTCAGGGCAATTCCAGCTAATACAGCCATTGGAATCACCTGAGTCAAACTTGCAGCCCCTAAAACGACGACTAGTAGAATTAAAGCGCGAGTTATTCCAGATATAGCTGTGGTTGCACCCGTTTGAATGTTCACCACCGTACCCATTGTCGCACCTGCGCCAGGTAAGCCGCCAAACAGTCCAGAAACTAAGTTACCAATCCCTTGACCGATTAATTCTTTATCAGAGTTGTGTTGAGTACGTGTAATACTGTCGGCAATTACGGCAGTCAGCAAAGTATCAATACAGCCCAACATCCCTAGAACAACACCATCGAGAAACATGGTTGTGATTTGACCAGGAGTAAAGATGGGCATCTGTAACTGTGGCAATCCCATCGGAATCTCGCCAATCCGCCGAATATCTGCACCTGGAAAGAGAACCAGAGAAACTACTGTGCCAACTACCAGTGCTACAAGTTGAGGCGGGACGAAACGCTTGAATTTAGATGGCATTAAGAAAATAATTGCCAGTGTTAGCGCCCCTAACCCAGCTTCGATTGGATCGGTGTTTGCTAGCAGTTGAGGTATGCTCTGCACCGTACCCAAAACCCCACCTTTAGGTGCTGCTTGCCCGACAAACGGCGCAATTTGCAAAATAATCAGTATGACTCCAATCCCAGACATGAAGCCAGAGATCACGCTGTAGGGCATCAGCGTCACGTATTTCCCTAGCTTAAATGCCCCAAAGATAATTTGAAAAATCCCCGCCAGCATCACGACGGTAAACGCCATTGCCAAGCCATTCTCAGGGTTGCTTGCCGTTAAACCAGCAACGATCGCCGTCATCACCACGGTCATCGGTCCGGTTGGCTCGGAAATTAGAGTTGGCGTGCCACCAAACAACGCCGCAAAAAAACCAACGCAGACTGCACCGTAAAGCCCAGCCACGGCTCCAGCACCAGAGGCAACACCGAATGCCAATGCTAGGGGCAAGGAAACGATCGCGGTGGTTAAACCACCAAATAAATCGCCTCGTAAATTTCTGAAGTGAATTTTGTTTGTTATTTGCATGAGAAAGAGACGAAAGACAACAGCAAACTAAGCAACCTTGCTACATAGAGCCAAAACTATTTATGACTACGAAAAAATTTGATGCTTGGTAGATTTTCCGATCGCAACATGTCGAGTTAGAATACATCTAAGGTTAGATGTCGGATTACGAAATTCAATATCTCAAAGTGGCATTTTTTGAAAAATCTCGATAAGAAATTGGCTGGTAATAAGTTGCTACTTTGCAACCAACCAACAAAGCAAAATATAGGTTTCTCAACCACATGGCGATTGTCGCCGTATCTTGTTTTGAGAGGTTAAAGTAGTTGCAAGTAACTTGAATCTGAATCGGCTAAGATCGAACCTAAATGCAATTCCAGGCATAAGCAACAATTAACAACAAGTTAATTGCAAGATATTTATCCCGGTTTCAGGCAGTCATTGACTTCAAAAACTATGTGCTTTGAAGCTTTTGGAGCTGCTTGAAAAGTTACATTAAAAATAGATTACAACTTTTAGAGCGAGTTTAGTTAATTTAATGAAATAAATATTGAATAAATCTTATATGGTTGCGATAGATAAGATCCTATACGCAAGCGGCTCTACTAGCTTCTATGGAGGGGATTTACCCATATAATTAGAACCTATTATTACATCTATTGAATCTAATTATTGTGCCGATTATTACTTCTTTCTCAGTAGGGTGGGCATCGCCCACCCTACTAATAACTAACCGACATCGTCGTGGGCGAAACGGTTGTAGAGGAAGTCTAAAGCGTAGTTGCGCAGTTGATAGTATTGTGGATCTTCCATGATGCGAGCGCGATCGCGGGGACGGGCGAAAGGAATATCTAACACCTCGCCAATTTTAGCGTGAGGACCGTTGGTCATCATCACCAGGCGATCTGCTAAGAATAGTGCCTCGTCAATATCGTGGGTGATCATTAACACGGTGCATTTATGGTCGTTCCAGATTTTCAGTAACTCTTCCTGCAACTCCTCTTTGGTAATTGCATCCAACGCCCCGAAAGGTTCGTCTAAAATCATCACCTTGGGACGAATTGCCAAAGCACGGGCGATCGAAACCCGCTGTTTCATTCCCCCAGATAGTTGCGGTGGCTTCTTATCTGCGGCTTCCGCGAGTCCAACCATTGCCAAATGTTCCCGCACGATCGCCCGCTTTTCTGCTTCTGGCTTGTTGGGATGTACGGCATTCACTGCCAAATAGACATTTTCAAACGCAGTCCGCCAAGGGAGCAAGGCATAGTTTTGAAATACCACCATCCGATCTGGTCCTGGTTTAGTCACGGGACTACCATCAACTAAAACATCTCCTGAAGTGGGATGAGCAAAACCCGAAACCATATTTAACAGCGTACTCTTACCGCAACCGGAGTGACCGATCACGCAAATAAACTCCCCTTCATAGACACTGAGATTCACCCCATCAAGGACAGTGAAGGGACCGTTTTTGGTGGGATAGACTTTACAAACGTCCTTAATCTGTACGAAAGCCTGACGATTAGACTGCACTGTAGAGAGTGGCTTGCCTAAACGATTTCTGGCGATGTCTGTATAAGCAAAAGCGTTGTTCATTATGGTAATTGGTAGTTGGTAGTTGGTAATTGGTAGTTGGTAGTTGGTAGTTGCTGAGAGGCAAGTTCTTCTCTACTTACGACTTACAACTTACGACTTACGACTTTACCCATTACCCATTAACAATTCAGCTAGGCTGCTCTGCGGATTGGTGCGTCGAGAATCACTTCGGCTACAGAGAAGTCACGTTTGATTGCTAGACTGTTGAGATAGCCGAGTGGGTCGTCGGCATTAAATACAGTCCCGTCGAAGAGTTTGAGCGGCTGGCGGGTGTAGCTGACATCTAAGCCGAGTTCTCTAGCAGCTGTACTGAAGACTCCGACACGGCAGATCCGTTCGATAATTTCTACCCAATTTCTGGGGAAGGGAGTGTGACCCCAACGTGCTAGTTGAGTCACGATCCAAGTTTGCTCCGTGCGGCTGGGGCGATTGATTGCAGCTTCAGAAAAGAATTGGTGGTGAGCATACTCCCGCATTGGACTACTCAGATCGCAACTGCTGCTATCGGGGTCTAGCAACTGAATATAATCGACGCTGGTACTAACATATTCCCGCCGTGCCAAAATGTGACGAATTTCTTCAGCATTTTCTGGCAAAGAGCAATAGTAGCAAGCTTCTAAAAGTGCTTTGACTAGAGCGATATGCGTGTTAGGATACGCTGCTGCCCAATCTTCCCGCACGCCCAGAACTTTTCCTGGGTGTCCCAGCCAAATTTCTAAATCGGTAGCAGCGGTAAAGCCAATTCCTTCTTCAGCAGCGCGGTAGTTCCAAGGTTCGCCAACGCAGAATCCATCAATACTACCCGCTTTGAGGTCGGCAACCATTTGGGCTGGGGGAATGGTGTGAACGTCAACATCTAAATCGGGGTCGATACCACCTGCGGCTAGCCAGTAGCGCAAGAGGACGCTGTGCATTGAGGAAGGATGTACGACCCCCATCGTATGCCGCTGGTCGCGGGTACGCAGCAAGTGCTGTTTGAAGTCGGTGAGGTTGTAAACTCCTTGGTCGTAAAAGCGTTTTGATAAGGTGATGGCGTTGCCGTTACGAGTCATGGTTAAAGAAGTAACCGTGGGTATCGGTTTATTCTCATGACCACCCAAAGTCAACCACATTGGCATCCCTGAAGGCATTTGGGCAGCATCGATGTAGCCGCCTGCAATTCCATCGACAATCCCGCGCCAGCTGGTTTCCCGTACTAGGGTGACTTCATCTAAGCCATGCTTGGCAAAGAAACCTTTTTCTTGAGCGATCGCCAGTGGTGCGCAAGCGGTTAAGGGAACGAAGCCGATTTCCAAATTGACTTTTTCTAAACCGTGGCGGGCAACAGCTGTTTTCTTCCGCGCCCGAATTTGCTTGACTCGTTTTTGCTGATTTAAAAAGTAGATCATTTCGCTGCGCAGACTGTAATAGCTGGGATGTTCTACAACCTGCATCCGCTTACGAGGTCTGGGGATATCTACTTCTAAAATGCCACCAATTTTCGATTCGGGTCCGTTGGTTAACATGACGATGCGATCGCTCAGCAATACAGCTTCGTCTACATCGTGCGTCACCATCACGGCTGTGACTTGGTTCTCTTCGCAGATTTGCATCAGCTGTTCTTGCAAGTTACCCCGCGTCAGTGCATCTAACGCCCCAAAGGGTTCGTCCAGTAACAACAACTTCGGACGCAGCGCTAAAGCACGGGCGATCGCCACCCGTTGTTTTTGTCCCCCCGATAGCATTCCTGGTGGCTTATCGGCATGGGGACGCAAACCTACCATATCGATGTGCTTTTCGACAATGGCGCGGCGTTCTCCCGCAGGTGCGCCCTTCATTACAGCATCTACAGCCAGGGCGATGTTTTCCCGTACCGTCCGCCAAGGTAGAAGCGAGTAGTTCTGAAACACCACCATTCGGTCTGGTCCTGGCTTGGTAATTCTTTGTCCTTCCAGAGTGACAATTCCCTCTGTGGGCAGGTCTAATCCTGCAATCATGTTGAGTAGCGTCGATTTACCGCAGCCAGAGTGACCGATCAGCGATACAAACTCACCCTTTTTAATCTGAAGGTCAATGCCTTTGAGAGCAATGTATTGTCCCCCACCGACGAGATTGAAAACTTTATCTATTTGGTCAACAGCAACGAATACAGACATGGCTATTTGGTAATTGGTAGTTGGTAATTGGTAGTTGGTAAGGACGGAGTGCGGGGAGATTTTGATTTTTGACTTTTGCCTTTTGACTTCTCCCTTGTCTCCCTTGTCCTCCTTGTCTCCCTTGTCTTATTTTTGTTCTGCTGGCAAGATCAGCGTTTGTATCCAAGCCATGAGTTTGTCGAGTAACAAACCAACTACACCAATGTAAATTAGGGCAAGGATAACTTCGCTGACGTTGTTGTTTTGATAAGCTTCCCAGATGAAGAAACCAATGCCGACGATACCGGACATGACGATTTCAGCAGCGATAATTGCCAGCCAAGCTAGACCGATCGCAATTCGTAGCCCTGTGAAAATGTAGGGTAGTGCCGCAGGGATGAGAATGTTGAAAAAGTATTCTTTTTTAGTTAATTGCAGTACTTTGGCGACGTTGTTGTAATCGCTGGGAATTTCTTTGACTCCTACTGCCGTGTTGATCAAAATGGGCCAAATTGCCGTGATGAAGATAACGAATAAGGCAGCGGGTTCGTTTTGTCTGAGGGCAGCTAGAGAGATGGGAACCCAAGCTAGAGGTGGTACTGTTCTGAGTAATTGGAAGAGTGGATCTAGTGCTTTGGACATCACTTTCGACGTACCAATTAAGATTCCTAAGCCGATTCCTACAATTGCCGCTAATGTGTAACTAATTGCTACCCGTTGCAAGCTCGCCCAGATCTGCCAAAATAAGCCTTTATCCGTGCCACCTCGGTCGTAGAAGGGCCAGAAAATTAATATCCAAGTGTCTTGAATAACTTTTATAGGTCCAGGTAATGTGGCTCCTGGTGTGAGAGAAAAGAGTTGCCAAATTGCTAAAAAGATCGCGATCGCGATAAATGGTGGTAAAAAGTCAGGCAGTCTTTTTTGCAAGCCTGCTAAAAAGCTATTATCTGCGCTAGCCCGTCTTCTAGGAGAATATGTAGTCATCGATCGTCTGTTCCTCAGATTTACATGGATAGTTGATAGTAATTGCTAATTCCGAATTCCGAATTTTAGACGTTAGGCTTTTTTGATCTTCAAACTCTTTAAGTAGGCAGCAGGATTTTCGGGGTCGAATTTGACTCCATCGAAAAATGTTTCTACGCCACGGGAGGTGCTGGTGGGAATATCGGCAGCTGCAACGCCTAATTCTTTGGCTGCTTCTTTCCACAAGTCTTCGCGGTTGACTTTATCAATTAATGCTTGGGCTTTTGTCAGGCTGTCTGGTGGTAAAAAGCCCCAGCGGACGCTTTCTGTTAAGAACCAAAGGTCGTGACTCTTGTAGGGATAGGAAACGCTACCTCTAGGATCTTTCCAGTAAAGTACGGCTTTGTTGCGATCGTCAACTGTCCGACCTTCGCCCATGTCGTATTTACCTGCAAATGGTCCGGCAAGAATTTCGGCTGGCAAGTTGAAGTAGTTCCGTCCGCCGAGGATTTTGGCGGCTTCTTCACGGTTGTCGAAGTTATCTAACCACTGTTGCGCTTCCATGATGCCTTTGAGTAGCGCCTTGGTTGCTTTGGGATGTTTATCAACCCACTCTGCCCGTAATGCTAAGTATTCTTCTGGGTGAAACTCCCACATGTCTGCGGTTAGCATTGCCAAGAAACCGATTTTATCTTTGACAATGCGGTAGGGCCAGGGGTCGCCCGTACTGAAAGCATCCATCGTGCCTGTTTTCATGTTGGCAACAGTTTGGGCGGCTGGTACGGGAATTAATTTGACATCAGCATCGGGATTAACACCGCCAGCAGCTAGCCAGTAGCGAATCCAAAAATCTTGGTTGACTTGAGCAAATGTATAGGCAGCAGTGAAGGGAGTGTTAGCTGATTTGAGTTGACCGAATAAGTTTTTGCCACCTTTGGCTAGTTCTAGTTCTATTCCTTTGCCTCGGTGTTTCTCAGCGATCGCAATGCCATTTCCTTGCGTGTTTAATTGCGCTAACACATACATTGGAATCGGCTTGTTGCCTTTGGTGATCCGCCCTTCTGTAATGAGATGTGGCATCGGCATTTGATATTGACCGCCATCAACACCACCACCAGCCGCACCAATTTCTGTATTGTCTCGCATCGAACCCCAAGAGGCTTGTTTGGAAACATCTACATCGGTCATGCCGTACTTCGCAAAAAAGCCTTTTTCTTTAGCAATAATTATGGGTGCTGCTTCAACAATAGGGATATATCCTAACTTGACTCTTGTTGTTTCTGGTGCTTGTTCGGGACTAACATTCACTGCTGCAACTTGTTGCGTTTGAGTACCAGTCACGGAATCTGGTGGATTCCCCAAACAACCTTTCAGAAACACCGAACCAACCGCAGAAGCACCAGCAGTTATGATAAATTTCCGGCGAGAAAACTCCGTCATACAACCTTCCTCAAGCACATTCAATGGTTTATATCAAGGCAAATCCATGCAATGAAACTGTTGAGTTTCTTGCATATAAAATGCATGGTTCGATCTAAAATACTGGTTTGGCTCAGCGAAATAGGTGATCGTAGCTGTGAAGTTGCAAAGTTGAAATTTCACAACTGAGCTACATGCAAATCGAGTCTTTAAGAGACAACGAACACCAAAATTAATGTTGTTTTAATAAGCTTACAGCTTTTAGTGCAAAATTTGTTAACTTTTAACGAGTGACAGTTAAATAAATCTAATATCGCTCTGATAAGCAAAAGTTTATGGTTTTTAAATTGTCTATTGAACTATCTATAGTTAACATTGGTTACCTCTGAACAATCGCGGCGATCGCCTATTGATTCCTATAGCAGTGCAAGTTGTTTATCGTAACTATCAATCGATCCCAAGGTATTTTTGCTTGTCGATAATCAATCGAGATTTGCTGAGTATAATTGCTGGTATTAGATTTTTAAATTCCTTAAACTTTTAGCAATCTACAATTTACGCTTTGTACTAAATCGAACATTAATTCACATTTAAAGTTAAGTTTTACAACTATGTATACGGTGATTCAGAACAAAATGACATTTATTCGTCAGACCTGACTTGAAAATAGATTTTCAAGTCAGATCTACTACTTCAATCGCTGCCGAGAATCTCTACCGTACCCTCTTGACCGTCGAGCCGCACCTGTTGACCGTCGCGCAATAAATGAGTTGCGTCGCGCACATCCATCACCGCAGGAATGCCATACTCTCGCGCTACGATCGCCCCATGAGATAATCTTCCTCCGACTTCGGCGATCAATCCTCCAGCCCTAGCGATCGCGGCTACCCAACCGGAATCGGTATAAGGTACGACTAGAATTGTTTTTTTATCGATCTCTGGCAGCATTTGCCAATCGTGCAACACGACAATCGTTCCCGTGACTTGACCGGAACTAGCAGGAATTCCTTTTAAGAGGGAGTTGGGAGTTTGTAGGGGCGCACTGCTGTGCGCGCGTACAAGAGTCGGGGGAGAATTACCGTAGATTAAAGCGGGTATGGGATTGAGTTGGCTGTCTCGATCGAATTGCGATCGCCTCGCTTCGACTAATTGTGTTAATTGAGATATAAACTCCACATCTTCAGCAACAACTCTTTGCACTTCAGGAAATTCTAAAAAGAAAATATCGCCAGGTTGAGATAATTGTCCTAACTGCAAAGATATCTCCTCTAGTCGCACGAAACACCAGCGTAATTCTGCTAATAAGCGGCTGTATACCTGCGTAACTCTTCCTTTAAGATCTATGCGTTGCTGAACTCTCGTTGTACTACGTTGCATTTCTAAGCGATCGCTTCTAAAACTGCCTTCCTCCACGCTCAACATCTGCATAAACAATTCTCGTACTACCTGCGGTTCCTCCTTCCAAGTGGGAACCGCAATATCTGTGCCTACCTGACTCAAATAGCCGTAGCGATCGAGCAATCGCTCGAACTGCTGCAAAATTTCTCTCCCGGGCGCAGTATCTTCCAACTGCTCAAATGCTCGTTCTGGAGATAATTGCGGCGCTATTTTTCGAGCTTTTTTTGCCAAAGCTGCAATTTCGCGCAATGCGGCTACTTCTGGCGTTTGGCTGTTGTCGATTTTGTCATCCCGAACTCGAAATACTGCTTGTCGTAGCGCAGCGCTTAAGGGAGCCAAAATACTATAATAAGTAGCCCGTTTGAGCAGTGATAAAATTCCTTCTATCCGTTCTAGCAATTCTCTGGTCGAAAGTTCTTGCGGCGATCGCTGCTCTAATTTTGCCAAACCAGGACGAAAATACTGCCGCTCGTCTTGTTGAAAATCTCGGACTAAACTCAATTCACGCCCCAGCAACCGCAGCAACCCAGGTACATTTTTTAACGTAGAACTTAAAGGCGGTTTGCTAAACTTAGCTCCCCTGGTCAAAAACTCCAGACTTTCCGCAGGCAAGCCCATCAATCGAAAAATCGATCCTAACAACGACGCATTGAAATAGGCGCGGGAATAATGCAGCGTTGCCGTTTCGTTAAAATCTAATCCTTGGGAACGATCGCCTAAAACAATTGTAAAAATCTCCCCCCACACGCCACAAGTTAGCGGACGGTTGATCGACCAAGTTAACGGGCGAATTGCCCCAGGAATCACTTCAGCTGCAATCTTGCGCGTCCAAATTGGCAGAAGAGTTGTAATCGGACGCGATTGCAGCAGCCACAATTGGCTCCCGTTGTAACTCCACTCAATATCTTGGGGGATACCGTGGTATCGATCTTCGATTTTGCGGGCGAGAAGGGCAACTTGTTTAATCAGTTCTAGCGGTACGTCTCCTTCACCTTCCATTTGTAGAGACGTGACATGTATAGACGTTACATCTAATGTTTCTACATCTGCGATCGCAACTCGGTATTGTTCTGGAGTCAATCGTCCCGAAACCACCTGTTGCGCTTCACCGGGCAAAGCTTCGATCGCAACAGCATCTCCTTGCTGGGTAATTGGGTCGCGGCTAAAAGCTACGCCAGAAAAAACTCCCTGAACTTGCTTTTGAATCAACACAGCCATTGCTGCATCGATTTGCCCCCTAGCACGCCGATACTCTACTGCATTTGGCAGGTCGTAGGAAGCTTGAGTACGGGCGATCGCCTGCCTTAACATAGAACGACTGGTAACTTGCAGTACGGTTTCATACTGTCCCGCCGCCGCCGCTTGTTCCGAGTCTTCTCCAATTGCTGAGGAACGGACGACTAGCGGTTGGGTAGCTGAAGGTTGCAAAGCTTGAATTAGAGGTTCTGGGTCGTCTCCTGGCACGACTACCCAACCCATCGGTACGGGATAACCCCAGCTTTTCAGTTGAGACAAAGTAGCTGCCTTATCGCCGACTTTTTGAGGATCGAGTCGGTCGTCGAGAGAAACAATTGCCTTATCACCACGAAAAAAACGAAACATTTTTTCAGATCCGGCTTGTCCTGCTGTTGGAGATAAATCTAAATCGTCGGGAATCTTTTTGTAAATCCAGCCAATTAATATCGCCAAGGCGATCGCGGCGACAATTCTACCAAAATCATTTAAGTGTAACAGTGCCGTAATTGTGGGAAAGAGAAATAATACGCCAAATCTTCCCAGCTCTTTTTCCCGCAACAGAGTAAAACTAATCCCTCCAATTAAAAATACCAACAGCGCGACTCGCCAATCATGGACGACATAACCCCAAACGACATTTGTGGTTCCCGCGCCTTTCCCAACCCAGTAGCGACCCATGACCAAGGCAATTAGGGCAATTAATTCCCACGCTGGTTGAGTTGGGAAAAATGCCCGTGCTAGCAGAACTGCGGCAATACCTTTCAATGCCTCCGATAGCACTGCTAAAATGCCCGCTAACTTACCACCATGATAAAAAGCGGCTGAGACACTGATATTACCAGTTCCCATCCGCTCCAGTCGTCTCCCAGTCAGGGTACGAGTTATCCAAGCAATTAACGGTAGCCCGCCCAAACAGGGGCAGAGAATGAAAATCGCAAGTACACCCCAAACTTGCTGCATATTAGTCATCGATCGCTAATGAGTGGTTAGTGGTTAGTGGCTTGTGGCTTGATTCTTATTTTGGTCTAACCACTAGTCACTAGTCACTAGCCACTGATAACTAATAACTAAACAGCATAAGCTACTCGTAGCGCCCAAAATATTAAGGCGGCGATCGCTCCTAACAGTAGTACGGTAGATACAATCACTACCTTGGGACTATCCGCCCCATCGAACTTCATAATTCCTCGGTTCAAGTCGGACATACTTGATGTAAATCCTCCTGCGTTCAAAAGACTAAAATCTCCGTATTCGATTTTAGTCTTTCTTTTCCAATTTGGCTTGACGATCGCCCAGAAGAATTACTCTCGGTCTGCTTGTTTTAGCTTTCAAAGCTTAAAATAACCTAAAAGATCGGTTTCGTTCCTACTTTCGAGGACTGAAATTTAGCTCTACTTTCTCCCGTCTAATTGGTATATCTACAGTATTTGCATCTGCAATCTTGATGGTTATTTCATCACCGACTTCGAGATTGAGATCGAGCCATCTGAGAAATTCTCGACTACCTTCTGCAATATTCAACATCCCACCCACATACAATCTGAAATCTTCAGCATCTAACTCTTCAGGGTTTGCAGCTGGAGCGTCTGCTTGACGCTGCCTCCAGTTCAAAATTGCTGTAAGAACGCTTAAATCTCTCAAACCTGCTGTACAGAGCTTTTCTCCGTTTAGATATACTTCAAAAGCGATCATTATTTTTAGTTTTTCAAGATATTTAAATACAATACCGTTTAGTTATGTATAATTATAGTTTGGGTTAGATAAGCGCTCAACCCAAGAAAGTTCTGAAAAAGTCAGGTTTTAATTCTTAAATGCGACTTACTTGAAGCTAAATGACCCGTTCGGCGTAGTGGCTCCCCATCCTACGGCACAGCTTCAGGTTATTGACTATATCTAAGAGTGTTATTGATTTAAGATATTTAAGCTAGAGCGATCGCCATAAATTTACAGAGCGATCGCCATAAATTTATATTCCAATACAGTTCAGTAAAAAGCGATCGCGCCTCGAAGATCCCCCCAACCCCCCTTGAGAAGGGGGGCTACGATTCCCCCCTTTTTAAGCGCTATGATTCCCCCCTTTTTAAGCGCTATGATTCCCCCCTTTTTAAGGGGGGCTAGGGGGGATCGTCTTATCTGAATCGTATTGATTTATATTCGAGTTATGGCGATCGCAATATCTTCATACATAAAGTAAAAGCACGCGGCTGCGTGCTTTTACCAAAAAACGTGCTATTTAAACTTGCTCGCTAAACGGCAACAATCGGATACTCGTACTCCCGTTCTGGTAGCTTCCAAGCATGACCGTCTACAGCCATTTGCTCGATTAAACTTGCCAAGCGCAAAGCTTTCAGTGCTTGTTCTCCTCCTACAGAGGGCTGGCTACCACCACGCACGCAGCTCACAAAATGTTCTAATTCGGCGCAAAGTTTATCGGCGTTGCTCGTGTAAACTTTTTCAATCAAGCCATCTTGACGGTAAAGCACCTGACCGTGTTCTGTCATACAGTTAGCAGTGGTTTGACGGTGGATCAGAATTTCATTGTTCAGAAAATCTGCCTCAGTCAAGGAATTTTTACAATGGGCAGCGATGCGGCGAATTTTGCGGTGAGTCACTTTACTAGCTGTGAGCGTTGCGACAATTCCATTCGCAAAACCTAGAGTTGCCGTGACGTAATCTAAATATCCTGAATCAGAACCACAGCTGCCACTAGCAGTTAGCTTCACTACTGGCGCGTCAGCCAATTCTAACAATAGGTCGATGTCATGAATCATTAAATCTAAGACGACCGAGACATCGTTGGCTCTTTGAGCAGCGGGACTCATGCGACGAGCCTCAATTGCCATCAATTGCTCTGTCTTTAAAACTTTGCTTAATTCTTGAAATGCTGGACTGAAGCGCTCGATGTGACCGACTTGAAGGATTCTTTGAGCTTGGGCAGCTGTATTGACTAGAGATTCTGCTTCAGAAATACTAGCAGCGATCGGCTTTTCAATCAGGACGTGAACCCCTTCTTTTAGGCAGGTCATCCCAACAGCATAATGGGCGCGAGTGGGGACAGCTACGCAAACTGCCTCGACATGAGGCAGTAAATCTCGATAGTCTTCAAAAAAACGCACTCTGTACTTGCTAGCAATATCGAGTCCTCGCTCGACATTAATATCTGCTATACCCACCAGTTCCACGTCCTTGAGCAAACTTAGGACGCGGGCGTGATGTTGCCCCATATTGCCCACTCCAACCACGCCAATCTTAATTGCTTCAGGTTGGTTGCGCTGCATCTGCGGGACTACTTGCCCCTTAGACATGGTATTTTGCACTCAGTCTTCTCCTCCACCACCAAAATTTATCGTCGCTACTGCACTGCTTCTGTAATCTACATTCCAGTTATTAAGGTTTCATCTCTCAACTGTTAGAATTCAGCCAGATGATACCATAATTCTTGTCTTTGTGTAGAATCTCAAAGATTGTTAGATTTTTTTTGAGATTGTCTTGATTTTGTTACGGTTATACCTTTTTTAATTGTGATTTTACCGATGTCTCTGCGATAGCGGTATTGTGTCACTTTTTTTCCCGTCCATTATTTTGAAGGGAGCAGGGAGCAGGGAGCAGGGGGACAAGGGGGACAAGGGGGACAAGGGGGACAAGGGGGACAAGGGGGGCAAGGGGGGCAAGGGGGACAAGGGGGACAAGGGGGACAAGGGGGACAAGGGGGAACTCGGGGACCCCACGACCGAAGGGAGTGGGGATTAGGGGGCGAAGGGGGACAAGGGGGACAAGGGAGGACAAGGGAGAAGAAATACAAATGACGAACGACCAATGACCAATAACGAATGACAAATGACGAATGACAAATGACAAATGACAAAGCTGTAATTTTGCTATCTGGGGGATTAGACTCATCAACGGTGCTGTACCAGGCACGGGCAGATGGCTATGATTGCTATGCGATTTCTTTTGATTATCAACAGCGACATCGCCGAGAATTAGAGGCAGCTAAGACGATCGCGCGATCGGCAGAAGTGGCAGACCATAAACTCATATCTTTCGATTTGCGGCAGTGGGGCGGTTCTGCTTTAACTGATAGCAGCATCAATTTACCCCAAGCGCGATCGCTCGACGAAATGGCGCAAAATATACCCGTTACCTACGTACCAGCCCGCAATACAATCTTTTTGAGTTTTGCCCTGGCTTATGCTGAAACTTTAAATGCCAGCCGCGTTTACATTGGCGTAAATGCCCTCGATTACTCCGGCTATCCCGATTGCCGTCCCGATTACATCCAAGCTATGCAAGAAGTATTTCGTCTAGGTACGAAACAAGGGCGGGAAGGAAACGCGATCGCAATTGTTGCTCCTCTCATTCAGCTGAAAAAAACCGAAATTATTCAACTGGGCGATCGATTGGGCGTACCTTGGGAAAAAACCTGGTCTTGCTACGCAGGCGACGAACTTGCCTGCGGTGTTTGTGACTCATGCCGTCTGCGTTTAGCTGCATTTGCTGCTCTAGGGCTGGAAGATCCTTTGCCTTATAGGAGGGAGTAGGGAGCAGTTATTAGTGACCAGTGAAGAATGGAGTGTGAGGAGAATTCGGAATTCGGAGTTCGGAATTCGGAATTAATGTGTGAATTTTGAGTTGCTCCCCCAGCTCTCTTACTCTGCTCCCTGCTCGCTGCTCTCTGCTCCTTGCAAAAGGTGAATCTTAATCTCGTCAAGGCGGGGTCCTTCAACAGAAACGATAGTAAATTCCAGGTTTTGATAATTTAAGGTTGTGCCGACGGCGGGGATTTCTTGTAGTTGATACAAAATAAATCCTCCCAAGGTCTGATAATCTTGTCTCAGAGGTAAATCTAAATTCAATAACTTGTTGAGGTCTTCTAAGTTCATTTGTGCCTGTACCAAGTATGTTCTGTCGTCCAAACTCTGGATCAACAGCTCATCGGTGCTTTCTATCGCCCCTGCATCGCCAATAATCTCGGCAATTAAATCTTGTAGCGTGACTAGTCCTACGGTTCCGCCAAACTCGTTGACAACTATAATCGTGGCTCGTTCCGCACGGATGGAATGTCTCAAGCTTTGCTGCATGACAGGCAGAAGTTCGCCTAATGAGGTGTGTTCCGGTACAAATTGGGCAGGACGCATCCAGGGATAAATTTCTGTTGATAGGGAAATTTTTCCTAGAGCGAGTGGTTCTGCTAGGTCTTTGAGGTGAATAATGCCCCGTACTTCGTCCAACGATTTACCAATAATGGGGTAGCGAGAGTGTCCCGTAGCTGCAACTGCTTGCAACAGAGTTTGCAACGTGGCGTTCATGGATAAAGCAATAATTTGCGGACGCTGTACCATGACTGCCCCAACTTTGACCGTACCGAATTCAAAAATATTATTCAGTAACGCTCGTTCTTCTGCCTCTAAGCCAGTCGATTCTCGCTCGGTAGAAATAATCAGTTGTAACTCTTCGGGAGTAACTGGTGGTCTCCAAGCTTGTCCCGTGTATTGAATACCCACTAAACGCAGCAGAAAGCGCGTGGATTGGTTGAGAATCCAGACAAAGGGCGTAAAAATGCGGGCGATCGCTTTGAGGGGTGAACCCAATAACCGCGCTAGTTGCTCGGAGTAGAGCAGCGCGACTGACTTGGGACATAATTCTCCCAGCACGATTTGCAAATAGGCAACTAGAAAAAAAGCAACTGAAATGGAGATCGCATGGGTAATAAAAGCCCGCTCTCCCGCAGGTAAGGGTAACTGCTCTAACCAAGCAGCAACCAGTACGCCCATCGTACTCTCGCCAATCCAACCCAAGGCAAGACTGGAAAGAGTGATCCCAAGTTGGGTAGTAGAGAGGACGCGCTCGAGACTGCGTTGTAGCGATTGTACTGTCAGCGCTTGCCAGTCTCCCGCTTCTACCAACTGATAAATCCGCGATCGCCTCACGGAAACAAGGGAAAACTCAGCCGTGACAAAAAAAGCATTAATGGCAATCAACAACAGCACAGATAATAATCTGAGCCAAATATCTGCCCAATTCAGGGGAGGGAAAGCACTCATCTTTGGTGGAGGGAGCAGGGACGAGCTGGGAGCAGGGAGTAGGGAGTTGGAAAGTTTTGAATTTTGAATTTTGAATGCGTGAATTTTGACTTCTCTCCTGTCCCCTTGTCCCGTTATTTACCTAACTACAGGAATATTTAACATTTGTAACTGCAATCGCTGTTCGGGATAATCGGTCAGATGTAAAGAAATTTTCTGTACGTTGTCGAGCAGAGCAGTGGAGATACTGAGCGTGCTGGCAACAGTTTTGCCGTTAGCTGGTAATTCTTCAGGAAAGCCTTCCGTGTTGGCGCTGAGTGTCTGTCCTCGTTCGTTGGTTACATCTAAAAAGCTAGATAGAAACCTGATGGTTCTATCTCCTTCGTTTTTAAAGTTCATCTTCAACTGTAATGCCCCGCCAGAAAATCGTGCAGATGCAATTTCTAAGGACACTCCTTCGGTTTTAGAAATCATTGGAAATCCAGGCTGAGGGGACTCGCTCTCAGCCACCAACTTTGATTTTGTAGACGATCGCTTGTCGTTCTGCGGATTTTCAATTAACGGCTTCTCCGGCTTGGCTTTTTTTCCTTTGCCGTCAATTCTAGCTTTTACGGCAGCTAAGACATCGGCTTCTTTGAGCATCACCACGCCTTGCTGCTGTTGAGACTTATTTTTGCGAAATCCAATTTTCCCGGCGGGACGAGAATCGGGTTGATTTACGCCTTCAATCGCTTCATGTCCGATCGCATATCCCCAGATTGCACTTATATAACCCCCGATCAACATCAGAAGCAACAAGATCAACGTCAGGGCGACGGTTGAATTGACTTTTCTTAATGATGCTCGCTTAATCCAGAGCATTGACTCCTTACACCAGTTGTTTGCTAACGAATGAGCTAGTTATATCATTGCGGTTATGTAAATTATGTACTATTTGTCTTGTGGCGATATTAAGTATTGAGACTAAACAATTTGCCTTGACAATCTAAGTTACAATATAAACTCCGCCAGGGTTGGCCGAGCGGTTGAGGCAGCGAACTCATAATTCGCCTTAGGCAGGTTCAACTCCTGCACCCTGGATTTCTAAGAGTCAACACTCAGCAAAAACTACCAAGCAAAAATTACCAGACTGGCTACTGGTGATGAGCGGCGATCGCTACAGAATCTATGATTGCTTGTGGGAATTTAGAGCGCTCCCCTATTCCCGACTCAATACTTCTCGGTTATGATTGCACAGCCTTTGGAAGATCCCCCTTAATCCCCCTTGACAAGAGGGAAATGAAGCTGTCTTTAGCCTCCCTTTTTAAGGGAGGTTGGAGGGATCGAATTCTAACCAAGAAGTATTGATTCCCGACTGGCAAATTACTTTGGATTACTAGACTTCTTAGACTCCAAAACTGAAGTTCTGTATGGATTAGGCAGATCTCGCGTGCGGATGACCGGATCGCTAGAGACTTGCTGCTCTAGTGCAGTGCGGTACAGGTCATCAGTCCGTTTCGCGTCGCGATTAATTTCGTTGTCGGGAAATCCGTTTGTTCCCAACAGCCAATCAAATTGTCGTCCGAAAGAACGATTTTGGAAGAAATCACGACCGCTAGTGAACATCGCTTGCTCAAAGCGATCGGCAAGAGTACGGTTGCTTGGTTGGGCGATCGCGCTAGCCTGAAATCCAGAGACAGCAGCGATCGCGAGTAGAATACCACTGAAGCGGTTGAATTTGATGGGCATAGAATGTCCTCTATACTGTTGCAATTTTGACTTATACTGAACTGTTGCATCAGTCTTAGCCTATTCTTCCCCGTTTTATCAATTAGCGATCGATTATCAGTTATTAGTAGAGACTGACTAGTGGCTGGTGACTAGTGACTAGAATTGCTCGCTCAGCTATCTTCCCGACTCCCGACTCCCTGTTCCCTGCTCCCTGCTTTCTCAAATTATGACAACCGATTTAACTGCACTACGCCAAGAACTACTCGATCTACTCTGTCAACTTGCCTACAAAGAGGGTGATTTTGTCCTGTCTTCTGGTCAACGCAGTTCTTATTACATTAATGGCAAATTAGTTACGTTACACCCTCAAGGTGCTTTGGCGATCGGTCGTTTGTTATTATCTCTGCTACCACCAGACACGCAAGCAGTGGCAGGATTGACACTGGGAGCCGATCCCATTGTTAGTGCCGTGAGTGTGGTTTCTGCGATTGAAAATCGTCCCATTCCAGCTTTGATTATTCGTAAAGAAACTAAAGGACATGGTACGAGAGCGTATATTGAAGGTCCAGTATTACCAGATGGTGCTTTGGTTGTGGTTCTAGAAGATGTTGTCACGACTGGACAATCAGCAATGAAAGCAGTTGAAAGATTGCGAGAGGCGGGGTATAAAGTTGAGGAAGTTATATCGTTGGTAGATAGAAAGCAAGGTGGTGCTGAGTTATATGCAGCGAAAGGATTGAAGTTTCGGACATTATTTTCCATTGAGGAGCTTCAAGCACGATATCAGCAAATGAATTCTTAAAATTGCTTAAATATTGTAAGTTCAAGCTGAAAATATTAGCCCGAACGTGCCTCTTTCATACAGAATAAATAAACCTAAGCCAATCAATATGAAAGGAACTATCGGTTGACCGTAGCGACTTAAAATATTGGCAATAGTAGGTTGGCGAGTTAATAAATAGGCGATCGCACACCAAACTCCTACCATCAAAAAAAATACAGCGAGAATTATACTTAAACTAGCAAGTTGACTACCAGCAAATAACGGAATATAGATACTAATATTATCGCCCCCATTAGCAAGTGTTACTGCTGCAACTTTATAAGTATGAGGGTTCAGAAGACTTAAAAGGAAAGAAAATGTGGAATTACGATAACTAGAATTTTCAAAGCTGGTTACTGTTTGTACTTGTACGGTTTCTATTTTGCGATTTACTAATTGCTTAAACCCAATTATTATTGGCAAGAGTCCTAGTAAACCAATCCATTCTCGCGGTACAATTAAACCACCAAAAAAACCTGGTAAGCTAGCCAAAACAATAGTTGTAAAACCTAGATACTGACCGATAACGATATGCCGACGACGAAAATTAGCATTTATTTGAGAGAAAAAGAGTAGCAAGACAATAATATCATCAATATTTGTAGCAATAAAGGCGATTAAACCTTCTGCAAAAGCCATGCCAATTCTACTCATTACCAGTCAAATTCGTTTAATTTAAAACAGGCAGATGTCAGCATATAAAATTGATATAATATGACTATTTTGAGTTCATCTGTATTCTGAAACTTGTATTTTTCCTTGAAATTAAGTCGTTTTAATGGCTCTAAGAAACTCTATATTTAGCTCTAACTTGTCTCCTAACCAAAGGGCATGGTTTGTATGGTCGGCAACATCGTTACCTGTTGTTGGATGGACTAAAATATCTAATCCTTGACGATGCAACATTAACCAGGAAACAATCGCACCAAATTGCTCTGGTAAAAAGGCAACTTGATACATAGGTTTGGGATGGGGACCAATCGGATTGTCATGCCAGCGCCCAAGCCTCACGTCGAATTTTGTATTCAATTCTTCACGTACACGCGCTGCTACTTCGCGACTTTGGCGATCGTAATAGACATGAGCGTGAAAATCTGCTATCTCCTTTGTATCTTCTAGCATCGCTTTTCGCTCCACTCATACTTAATACTAGTTTGACAAATCAAGAACTGGGATCGCTCAAAGATCGCAACAGCAAATCAGAGCATAAACTCAGAGATGAGATTCATCAACCCAATGCTGAGCGCGGTTAACAGCTTTAAGCCAAGTGTGAAAATTTTCTTGTGCTTGAATTGCCCCCGTTCCTGGCTCAAAAATTCGGTCGATTTTCCGACTGCGACACAATTTTTGATAATCAGTCCAATAACCGATCGCCAATCCAGCACCAAAGGCTGCACCTTGAGCCGTTGCTTCTAAAACAACTGGACGCTCGATCGGAATTCCGAGTGCATCGGCTTGGAACTGCATTAAAAAGTCATTTTGACAAGCACCTCCATCAACTTTCAAGACTTCAATCGCTTTGCTAGAATCTCGATTCATCGCCTCGATCGCCTCTTTTACCTGATAAGCGATCGCTTCTAAAACGGCTCTCACCATGTGTTCGCGCTGTACGCCGCCTGTAATTCCCAGAAAAGCACCCCTGGCGCTCATATCCCACCGAGGCGCACCCAATCCACTTAATGCTGGGACGAAGTAAACACCGTTATTATCTGTAACTTGACGCGCCAGGTGTTCGGTTTCGGCAGCTGAATCGATCAGCTTCAAACCATCTCGCAACCACTGAATGCAAGCACCTGTCGTAAACATAGCCGCTTCTAAAGCGTAACTCGTCGCCGTTCTTCCGTTTGCTAAAACTTGCGTCCAGGCAACAGTTGACAATAACTGGTGATGCGATCGCGTCAGTTCTTCACCTGTATGGGCGATTAAAAAACATCCCGTCCCATACGTACATTTCACCATACCAGGACGATCGCACCCGTGAGCAAATAGCGCCGCCTGTTGATCGCCAAATACCGCTGCGATCGGAATTGCTTCCCCCAGTAGTTGCGGATCGGTTTCGCCAAACATACCCAAACTCGGCTGAATTTGCGGCATGATGCGATCGGGAATCTGAAATAAATCGAGGAGTTGCGAGTCCCAATTTCCCTGCGCTAGATTCATCAACATCGTGCGGCTGGCATTACTATGGTCAGTAGCGTGAACCTTGCCACCCGTTAATTTCCATAAGATCCAAGTGTCGATCGTCCCAGCCAGAATATTATCCAGATTTATATTTATATTTTTATCCCGTACCCAATCGAGCAACCACGCGAATTTAGTTGCCGAAAAGTAGGCATCGACAATTAATCCAGTCCGTTCTTGAATTGTCTTTGCCTGTCCTTTTGCTTGTAATTGCCGACACATAGACGCGGTACGCCGATCTTGCCAGACAATTGCTTTGTGCAAGGGTTTACCTGTTGTCTTATCCCACAATAAACAGGTTTCTCGCTGTACCGACAAACCAATTGCCGCGATCGCATTTGCTGAAATACCTGTATGTTTGAGAATTTGTTGTATACAAGTGTAAGTATCTTGCCAAATCTCTTCAGGATCGTGTTCTAAATAGCCAGGTTGAGGATAATATTGCCTCAGTTCTTTATAGGCTTGACCAGCGATCGCACCTTCAGCATCGAACAAAATTGCTCGATTCCCTGTCGTGCCTAGATCTAATCCTAGAATGTATTGCATCAGTTATTAGTTATCGTAGGGGCGGGTTTAGCAACAGATTCACGGTTTGTCACGATCGATCTTTGCCCAAAACCCACCCGTACATCAATTGTCAAATGACAAATTCTAATTTATGAATTATTTTGTCACTTTTTGGCATGACATGCAGCGATCTTGACAAAATACGAGTATCAGTTATCAGTGTAGAGACGTTACATGTAACGTCTCTACAAAGTTATCAGTTGTTACACACCACTCAACTACCAACTACCACCTACCAACTACCACCTACCAACTACCAACTACCAACTACCACTCTGTCATGAACCTCAGAGCAATTATATTTTCATCTGTAGTAACTGCCGCAATCGGTGCAGTCATTGGTTTAGCTGCGGCGAGAATCGGTCAACGTGACTTTAATCAGTTGAGATTTGAGGGGAAACATTATGAAGGAATGCAAAATAGATATGTTTTGATTGGTGCTAGCGTAGGTTTAGCTGTGGGGTTGGGACAAGAGTGCGTCCGCCAACTCAAGGCAGAAAGAGATCGAGAGACAGAGTAGTACGAAGTATGCCCCCTAAACTAAAATTTAGCTTAATCGGCTTGCTGGCAATTGGTACAGCAGCAACGTTCGCTACATCCTACTCGTACTTGGGGATGGCTGGGATCGCTGTATTCTTGCTAGCTTATTTGTCCAAAGGCATGAGAAAGCACGGTTAAAGCTGGCAGGTGATTAACCGATTGAAAAAATAGTTGGTCATTTTCGCGCCGAAAGGAGAATTCCACCAGCGGGAGGGATGGCAACCAATGGGTGCTGTGAGGGTATAGTCTAGATCGTCGCATTTGAGCCATTTACGATTCGATCGCCAGCCCACACGATCGCCAAAAGACTCGATAATTTGATAATCTTGGTTAATTGTGGTTTCTATAGAGCCGCCAATACTTTGATAAATTTGTGTTTGGATACTAAAGCCAAAGCGACCGTTACTATATTTACGCCACAGATTATCGATGACTTGTAGTTCGTTACAGGGAAAACTTCTAATTTGTTCCGGGGTAATGGATTCTAGTTCTAACTCTCCCGTCACAGATTGAATGAGGCGAATCGTTTCCCAGTCTGCTGCATGGAAATTTTCGGCAGCTAGCAATTCTTGTAGCTTTTTGTAGCGGTAAACATCAGCTACTAGCAGAAAATTGTCTTCCGTCCGAGCTAGGCGATCGCTCAAGTTTGATAGCATTTGAGTCATCTGCCCTAGTTGTGTTTCTATCATTGCTAAACGGGCGATCGCTTCTGATTCTTTAATTTCGCTAGACATAGGAAACCTCACAATTAGGTTGTCATTTGTCATTTGTCATTGGTGCATGTTTTGTACTTATGACTTACGACGAGGGTTGCTCAGGCAGTCAACTGGGTTCTCTATATCTTTCTATAGATCGGCAAAAATTTAAATATATAAGTGGTAATTCACAAAAAACTTAATTTCTTAGCAAGAAAAATTAAGTGTATAGGGTGCTTCTAAAGCAAATCCTCAAATCATAGCGTAAAATGTAATCCAATTGACATATATCATATATAAACTGAATCTAACCTATTTACTCTGGAGAGGTAACTATGACTAACGAAGTTAAAAAACTTAGTATTAGAGAACTTGCTAAACTGCCGAGAGAAAGCCAAGACAAAATTCTTTTAGAGCAGATAGCTGCGTTACCAGAAATGTGTTTTATCTCAGGTTCGGAAGAGATGGAATGGGTGGAGGAGTATCAAGAGGAAGATCCTGAAGATGAAATATGGTGAGATATGGCAAATTAATTTCGATCCAACAATAGGAGATGAAATCAAGAAAACTAGACCTGCTGTAATTATTAGTAGGGATGGACTATCTGGATTGAGAATAAGACTTGTAGTACCAATTACAGGATGGAAACCTAATTTCGATCGATTATCCTGGATAATCCAATTATCTCCTACATCGACAAATGGATTATCAAAACTATCTGCCGCAAATCCGTTACAAACACGCTCTGTTTCTACAGCAAGATTTGTCGATCGCGTAGGAGTGTTAGAAGGTGATAAACTAGAAGAAGTTATTTTAGCTTTAGGTATACTAATACAGCATCCTTGACATGGCAATAAGCAGCGATCGAGCTAATTTGTCTGCAACACAGGTAACACTTTCTCACCAAATACCTGAATGAATTGTTGCTGTTCGCGGTTGATGTTGTGTAGCAGCAATTCATCAAATCCCAACTCTACATCTTGCTGCAACCATTCTATATGTTGCTGCGGATCGGCAGAGATGCGGACGTGTTCGTTCATTTCTTCCGGTTTGACAAACTCTCCGGCTGCATCAAATTGCTGGGGCGATCGCAGTTCGGTCATGAGAATATTTTTGAAAATATTATTACGCCACTGTTGATGGGCTTTTTGCCTTGCTATATCTTCATTGCGATCGTATGATAGTTGAACTTTCAATAGCATGGGCTTGCCTGCTCCACCACCCCGACGAAAAGCATCGACAACTTGCTTGAGTTTCTCTGGCGGACGAGAGATTGTAATTAACCCATCTGCCCAACTTCCCAGCCACTCAGCAGTTTGAGCCGTCACAGCAGCACCGATAATTAAGGGTGGGGTTTCGGGACGCGAATAAAGTTTTGCCTCCTCAACGCAGACTAAACCTTTATGAGTCACGGTGTCTCCGCGCCACAAAGCACGCATAATATCGACGCATTCTTTCAAGCGAGTATTGCGATCGCTTTTACACAACCACTTATCGCCTGTAATAGCCTCATTGAGCGCTTGACCGCTACCTACAGTTATCCAAAAACGTTGAGGAAACATTTCCGCCAAAGTAGCCGCCGCCTGAGCGATAATTGCCGGATGGTATCGCTGCCCTGGAGCGCAGACCACGCGATAATTCAATCCGGGAGTCGCTTGCATCGCTGCACCCAACCAAGACCAAGCAAAACCGCTTTGACCCTGCTGTTCGCTCCAGGGGTGAAAGTGATCGGAGGAAAGAGCATGAGTGAAGCCTGCTTGTTGAGCCATTTGAACGTATTGCAACAATTCACTGGGCTTGAATTGTTCGTGGGAAGAGTGATAGCCGATTTTTGTCATTTCGGGAGTAGGAGCTTCGAGTAGATGAATCCGATCGCAATTTAGCGCCAGTGAGATTTCTTGTACTCCCCCCCTGGTTAAAACTTGGAGATATATTTACTGCGAGCGCAAAGCTTGTACGGGGTCGAGTTGGCTAGCGCGAAGTGCTGGGGGAAATCCGGCTCCCACACCGACTACCAAGGCGGAACCCAAAGCCAGTGCAGCGATTCTGCCTTCAAATTCATAGGGTAAATCGAACGCATCGGCAACGTTGAGCGCAACAACATGCACGACTACTAAAGCTACCGTACCGCTTGCTAGACTGAGCAATGCTGCCTCTAAAACGAATTGGAGCGCGATTTCGCGTTGGGTAGCTCCTACGGCTCGACGAATGCCAATTTCAGACGTGCGTTCGGTCACAGAAGCAATTGTAATATTAGCAATGCCCACACCTCCTACTAATAGGGCGATCGCTCCCACTACCATCAGCCCTCGCGTTGCCAGTTCCAGAGTTTGTTGCTGCTGGATTAGGTCGTCTACATTATTCCAAGCCCAAAAACTGAAACCAGGATAGCGTTGTTCTAATAATTCTATGGCGCGATCGCTCAAGTCTTCTAATTCTTCCAGTCGATAAGGACGCAGTTGAACGCTGCCGATATCTTGTTTGCCGTGCAAGGCATTATAAATCGCCATCGGGACGAGAATTTGACCTTCAGGAGGCGAATCATCATCTGGGCGTGTTTCTAACACTCCTATAACGATGTAAAGTCTGCGCCCAACTAAAATTTGTTCTCCTACCGGATTGCGATCGCCAAATAGTTCTTTGACCAAATATTCATCAATTACCGCTACGGGTCGATAGTTGGCAAAATCGGTAGCATTAAAAAACCGTCCCTTGACCAAGTTTTTTCCCGAAGTCAGTAAATAGTCGTGAGTTACGGGCGATACTGAAGGCAGATATGCTTTGTCTTGATATACGGTGGGCAATGGTCCCGCCCAGTTAAAGGCGCTGATTGCCTGCACTCCTGTGAGTCGCTGGCGCAAAAATTCCATGTCCTCCAAGCGCAGTTGCAACACAATGCGATCGGGTTCCCACTGGGGATAAACTGTAATTTGCGGTGCGCCGCGCTCTGCTAATTGTCGAGCAATCACAGCGCGGCTGATACTACTAGATTGTAGCGTTGCACTCACCGCCGCTACCCCCATGAATACCCCCAACATAGAAAGGGTTGAACGCACGGGATGACTGCGGAGGGAACGGTAGGCAAGATTAAGTAAATCGAATGGTGAAATGCCCATGATTTAAGAAGGGAGTCGGGAGTGGGGAGTCGAGAGGATAAGGAAGACAAGGAAGACAAGGAAGACAAGGGAGACAAGGGGGACAAGGGAGACAAGGGAGACAAGGGGGACAAGGGGGACAAGGAAGCAGAGAGCAGGTGGGCTTTGTGTGCAGGTGGGCAGAGGAGATAAAATAACTAACTGGTCAGGAGTCAGGAGTCAGGAGTCAGGAGTCACCCCACACCCCACACCCCACGCCCCACACCCTATTTACCGGTCACTGGTCACTGGTAATTGGTCACTGGTCACTGGTCACTGGTCACTGATAACTGGCACTCCTGGCTCTAGTGATGGCTCGGATGGCGGTTGAATGACGCGATCGCCAATTTGCAAGCCGGAGGTAACTTCAACGTTTGTCAATCCTTCTAAACCCAACTTCACTGGGCGTTTTTGAGCGTTGCCTTGACTATCTCGTACCCAAACAAACGGTTTGGAATCGTCATCGTCGTCGCGTTGCACGATTTCAGTCGGTAAGACGATGACATTTTGCCGCTGTTGGAGCAAGATTTCGACATTGACGCGGCTGCCTGGAATCAGCGTACGAGTGGGAGTATCCAACAGGACGATCGATGGGACGGCTGGCTGATCTGAGCTACTCGATTGATTCGATTGCTTGGAACCGCCGCCTGAGCTTTGTTCCTCTTCCTCCTCCCCAACTGCTTGCGGATATAGGCTTTGAATTCGCCCTGTAAATGTCTGGCGATCGGGACCGATAACGCTAACGCGAGCCAATTGGTTAGGACGGACTTGAGTTGCGTTCAGGGTGGAAAGCTGAAGTTTTACCAACACTTGTGTCGGATCGCCAATTGTGAGTAAATTTGTGCGGAATTCAACCCCGTCGCCGTTTTTCACGTTGACTCCCAACACAACACCGTCAATCGGTGCAGTCACGATCGAGTCTCGCACTTCTTGCTGAATGCGTTTGCGCTCTAGTTGGAATGCTTCTAGTTCCAAAGCAGCCGTCCGTGCATCTGCTTGGGCATCGCGCAAGGTAGCCCGTGTCTCGCGGAGTTTATCTTGTTGCTCGTAGACTTGTTCTCGTGCGATCGCCCCCTCTCTCGCTCCAGCCACCAAAGGACGCAGTTTTATTTCATCGGCAGCAATTTGTTCTTTCGCTTCCACAATTTCCTGTTGATGGCGCTGTAAAATCCGTCGCTGCTGCTGAATTTTGACTTCTTGATTGGCGAGGGCTGTTTCTCGTTCTGGATAGCGCAGAGTAATTAGCGTCTGTCCAGCCTTGATGCGATTGCCAGGTTGTACCAAAACTCGATCTACCGCTCCCTCTGTTGGGGAAGTCAAGATTCGCTGGTCGCGCAGTTCTACCACGCCGCTTTCATTGATGGTAGATTCTACAGTGCCGCGCTTGACTTCAGATAGGCGAACTGCTACGGGTTCCTCGCGATTCAGGATGAGATTGGATTGCCAAGTGCCTACCCCGATAACTGTTAATATGGCTGCGCCAGCAAGCCATCGACCGTTGTGATGGAAGAATTTTTCTAGCTTAGGATTGTCCTTGCCAAACATGGCTCTCTCCTGTTTTGCTGGAACCGACGATGCGAGCTGGATTACCAGCTGCGATCGCACGATCGGGTACTTCAAAATCGACGACTGCACCCGCACCCACGATCGCACCGTCGCCGATGCAAGCTCCCCGCAACAAAACTGCTCGCGTCCCAATCCAAGCATCGTTGCCAATTTCAATGCTGGTGGGTGGTACAGCTGCATCACCTTCAGTCATCAGAGCGGGTGTAGCGGCAAAAGTATCTGCTATGACCACTTCGCGGGAAATTAGCGTGAAATTGCCAATTGTGACGCGATTATTAGTAGCAATAATTGCTCCAGCGATCGTGCAGTAATCGCCAATTTCCACCTCGCCACAGGGTCCGAGATCGAAAAAAGAATCAATATAAATGCCCGTATCGCTGCCGACACGCAGACCGCAAGGGCGCTGAGAGCGATAGTGCAGAAATACATAACTACTGTGCAACCAACTGCGATCGCCAATTATGACGTTAGGTGGCAGCGATCGCCCGAACCAGTCGTGGGAAAGCCGGAGTGATGTCATCGTCTCACCCCCAATAAGCTTGTCACTTTGGCAGGATTACCCGTCACCATCGCCCCCGCAGGCACGTTAGAGGTGACGACAGAACCAGCGCCAATCTGCGCTCCCGCACCAATTTGTACTCCTTTGAGGATAATCGCCCCAATGCCGATTTGTACGTCATCGGCAATAACTACAGGCTTTGCCTCCAAGGGCGGACGCTGCTGCGGATTGCCTGCGGGAGAAATGGCGATCGCATCTAGTCGCCGCAAGTCTGGATCGCGGGGATGAAAGTCGCTATCGGCGATCGTCACGTTGTAGGAAATTAGGACGCGCCTGCCGACTACGATCGACTCAGCACACCAAAACACTACCCCGACGAGGACGGAATCATCACCAACGACAAGCTTGCCTGCTGGTTCTACTGAAAATGCCGACCAGGTGTAGACTTGTACGTTCTTGCCCAGAACTAAACCTGGATTTTGTTGGCTGCGAAACCGCTTAAAACTCTCTTGACGCTCTAGATAGCAACCAGGTTCGATCCAGATATTATCGGGTAGCGTGTTGTAATCCCACTCTCCAGTAAACTCGCGGGTATCCATGCGTATCCCTCCTAAGCAAGTCAAAAATTAAAAGTCAAAAGTCAAAAAGGAAAAATGTAGTTCTAGCAAAACTTTTGGCTGCTGCCTGCACGCGAATTCAATGTGGAACAACTTATTCAATTCGCTCTAATATTTCGCCCAGCACTAAGCGCGAGTCAAACCAAGTCCGCGCCAGTTCCCTTGCTGCCTGCTGGTGGGTATCGTAGTCTCGTTCGATCGCCTCAATTGCCTTGACTGCCTCGTCTAGATTGGTAAATGTCAACAGCCCAAATCCGGTGGGGATATATTTGGAAAAACCCGTATCTTGCACCACCACGGGGCGACCTGCGGCTAAATAGCAGACCGAACGGCAACTAAACCAGCCGCAGCGGGTAGCGACGTAAACGTTCTTGGCAACGCTGAATTCGCCGCGAGATTGTTCGATATATTTGCGGTAAAGGGCAGCTGAAGCAGAAGTAGCTTCAGCATCCACAACCGACCAACCGAGCGATCGCCAGCGATCGAGCGGCGCTTCACCATTGACATTGATCGTCACCTCAAATGATGCAGGGCTGCGGGTTGGCAGGGCTTCAATTTGCTCGAACTCCAACTCTTTAGAGCCGTACCTAACACTGTTGTGAACGATCGGTTGCGGGTAATGATTCCAAGTCATTACCGTCGTCCATTGCTGGGCGGGTGGTTGAGCCAGCCAGCAATCTAAAACAACTGGGGGGCGGGTTGGCAGCCAGGGAATGTCAAATGTCGGCAGCGGGCAATCCGGTTGTCCTAGGCGCAGGGCGTAAGTAAAAAACAGATCGTGCGATCGCCAACCCCAACGCTGTTGTTCTATTGGCTGTTTATCCCACTGGGGAAATATGACAAAGTGATTCCAGCCTGGATCGGTGTCGATTAAGATTTTGTTACGACAGTGTAGGTATTCATCCCGCAGCACGCTGCCACCAGAAACGTTCAGTAACAAAGTTGCTTCCGCCGCCACCTCTGCCATTGTTTCGGCATCTAACCCATATGTTTGCCCATCAACAGCGCGATAGTGCCAGCGTTGTGCCAATGTAGGGGAAAGTAGGGCAAGCGATCGCTTCAGAAATTCAATCCCATAACTGGGATCTTCTTCATACACCCCCGTCTCTGGGTTGTAGCTGTAGGAAGGAATCCCAGGATCTTCGAGATAGTACACTTCAAATCCCAGTTGTTCCAATCCCAGCGCGTACTGTCCGTAATCCCAAGCTACGCCGCCTACAGGACTGGTGACGATCGTGCCAGTAACGATCGCTTTCATTGCCGCACCTCCAGCACTTGACGATAAAGCGATTCGTAGCCATCTACCATGCGGCGGTAGTCAAAACGGGCGATCGCCTTTCGTACTTTATAACGGTCTAAAGCCAGCGTATCGGGAATCAAAGCGGCAAGGGCATCGATATCGGCAGCGTAATATCCCGTCACGCCTGGTTCTACAATCTCCGAAACGGCACAGCGATCGATCGCCGCCACGGGCGTACCGCACGCCATCGCTTCCAACATTACCAGCCCGAAGGGTTCGGAGGCATTGATCGGAAACAGCAGCGCCGCCGCTTCTGCGAGTAATTTGTTTCGTTCTGGCACGCCGATATATCCGATATATTCCACTTGCTTGCCGTCCACCCAAGGTTCTATTTCAGCGTAGAAGTAGTCACTTGTCTGTCCTGCCATTACCAGCCGCATTCCCACTTGCTGGGCGATTTGAATCGCTTCTAAAGCGCCTTTTTTGTGAATCAAATGTCCCAGAAAGACGAGGTAATCGCCACGTTTGGCATGAAAGGGAAAGGCATCGATATCAATGCCGTTATAGACAACAGCAACGCGATCGAGAGTGGTAAATTTGCTGCGGTGGTATTGAGAAACGGCAACAACTTGAGTTTCAGGGTAGCGACTGTAGCAACTGAGGATATCTTTCGTTGGGTTGATGTGGTAAGTGTGGAGGACGGGCGTACTTACCAAGCGAGTGAATGGTAGGGCGTGATGGTAGGCGTGGCTGTGGATGACATCAAAGCGTTCTGCCTGCTCAAAAGCGGCAGCTACGTGCACGATCTCGTGAAATTCGTAGTAATTCCACAGCATTGAGTCTTCTTTGTAGCTGCGGGGATAGACAGCGTGTAATCTTGCCTCAGTTTGAGAATCCCCTGAAGCAAATAACGTCACCTCATGACCTCGGCGCGTTAATTCTGCTGCCAGCAAAGACACGAGCTGTTCGATCGAACTGCCAGTGTCAGGACGAGTGGGAAGGGCGAGCGGCGATACCAGAGCTATTCGCAGGCGATCGCGCATAATTTTCCTCCTTGTCTAGCCAATGCCAACGTTCGGCAATTTTATCGAGTAACTTATCGACTTGAGCGATATCTCGACAGGGTGAGATCCACCAACGGAGATACCAGAGAATTTTGAGAATGTCGCAACCAGCCAGCGTCCGGTCGAAGGCGCGGCGATCGAGTGGGGCGATCGCGTGTCGGGCAAATTCGTCGAAGTAAGCAGCCAGCAAGCGCGGCTTTCCCGTCCCCCAGCCGGAGGATAGCTTCGCCACATCCCAGGCTGGTACGCCAATCGCCGCCCATTCCCAGTCAATCGGTCGGATGCCTACTTGCGGTTGCACGATTAGGTTTTGGCACGACATATCGCCATGTACCAAAGTGTGGGGTTGCGCTGCTAACTCGGCAATTAATTCATCCAATCGCGATACGAGAGAATCGAAACGAGCGATCGCTTGCGGTTGATACAATTGCACGCTCTGACGCGCCATGTCAGCCAAATATCGATAAAAAACAGCACCGTGTTCGACCAGGCAATCTAACTGGCGCAACTGTGCCGCTTGACCGTAGTAGGTGGCGTGCAGCCGCGCCAGCCAGCGGAAAGCCGCACACCATTCCTCAACATCGCAGTATTCCAGCTTCCATTCGCCGACATCCTCCATGAACAGCCAGTAGCGATGGTTGGATTCGTCGTACAGCGAGGCATATAAAGCAGGCGTACCGAGATCGCGATTGACGAGCAAGCGTTCGTAGATCCTGACTTCTTTACCGCGATGGCGGATATGGCGATCGCATTTGAGCTGTAGTTGTTTGAAAATGACGCTCAACTGCTGACCGTCATCTAATGTCACTTGCAACCGATCGATCGGATGGGTGCTGAAACTGTCAAGCGGCTGAGATTCAATCGCCACAATTTGTAGCGATCGCCCCCAATAACGACTCAACCCCTGTTCTAGTACAGCGGCGGGAACGAGCATTTCGTCGATTTGGTCTGCGCTCATCGCGAACGCTCCTGGGTGGTGGTGCGAGCTAAGTCAACTAATTGCCCATGCTCGATCGCCAGTCGCAGGTCGCAGCTTTCCAAAGTGCTGAGTCGATGGGCGATCGTAAAAGTCGTGCGTTTGTCCATCAGGCGCTCCATTGCCTCCATAATTGCAGCTTCAGTTTTGACATCAACCGAACTGGTTGGTTCGTCCAAAATCAAAATCGGTGCATCCTTGAGAAATGCCCTGGCGAGGGAGATCCGCTGCCGTTCGCCTCCCGAAAGTCGCATTCCCCGTTCTCCTACTCGCGTCTCGTAACCGTGCGGCAAATTCAAAATAAATCGATGGGCGTTGGCTGCTTGTGCTGCGGCGACAATCTCCTCATGGCTTGCCCCTGGACGGGCATAGGCGATATTTTCCGCAATACTGGTAGAAAACAGCACGGGTTCTTGCAGCATGATGGCGAACTGATTGCGTAAATCTGACAGTTTGTAGTCCCGCAAATCTAAGTCGTCTAACAAGATCTGCCCTGTGGTAGGGTCGTAAAAACGAGTTAGCAAACTGACGAGGGTTGTTTTCCCCGCCCCTGTCGTTCCGGCGATACCTACCCGCGCCCCACCCGGAATGCTAAAGCTAACCTCATGCAGCACTTGCGTGTCACCGTCATAGCTAAACGAGACGCGATCGAAGACTATAGCCCCTTTAGCTCGTTGCAACGGTCTGGCGTGCGGTTTTTCCACCACATCTGGCGCTTGGTCGAGTAAGGTAAAAGCACGTTCTGCCCCTGTCAAAGACCCTTGCAGGCTGGCGACATTCTTACTCATCGATTCGAGCGGTTTGTATAACTGCGACAGGTAGCCCATCACTAGCAGCAGGTTTCCTAAGGACAGCTCTCCACTTTGTACCAGCCTTACCCCCACGTACAATACTGCTGCCGTGCCTACAGCCGTAGTCAAGGCAATTAGCACGCCCAAACTGCCCTCAATTAAACTCAGTCGCAGTTTCGCCCACAGCGCGTCCTCGGCATGGCGGACAAAACGGTGCTGTTCTCGGTCTTCTTGAGCAAAAGCTTTCACGACCCGCATTGCTGCCAAGACTTCCTGTACCACCGAAAAGGCAGTACTTTCCAGCTTTTTAGCTCCTCGCCACTGCTGGCGCAACCGTTGCCCGTACAATCGCGAGAGAAAGTACAACAACGGCGAAATCACCAGCGCAATCAGGGCAAGTTGCAGGTGAATGCGGGCGCTGACGTAGAGCATACTGAAAAAGGTGAAAGCGGAAGTGACGAGGGGAATTACGCCGTCAACCGCAATCCATTGCAACGCGGGTGCATCGTGTTGTACTCGATAGTTAGTGTCGTGGGTTCCTTTGGAGTCGTGATAGGAAAGCGATAGCCGCTGCGCGTGGCGAAACAGCCGCGCCCGAAAGTCTAAAACGAGCTTTGCACCTGTATAAGTTTGCAGCATCGATCGCGTTAGCCCTAACAGCTTGCCTCCCAAAACGATCGCTACTGACAAAACTACGGCAAAAATTAAAATTGCCTGGTTCGATCCAGTTATTGCTGCGGGAAGCACGACACGCAAAAAGTAGGGCAACGGCTGCGAACCGATGACACTATCAACTGCGATCGCCACTGGTAGCGGTTGCAGCAGCGTCACGGGAATGGATAATAAGCTGAGTAGCAACAGCAGTCCTAGATGCCAGCGAAACGATCGCACCTCGCGCCAGATTCGCCGATATAGTTTGGGGATGTTGTCAGGAATTGCTCCCACTATTTGCCTCCGACTACATTTACCAAAACAGGGTGCAGGGGGTAGGGTGTGGAGTGTGGGGGAACACCCTGTTTTCGCTTCATAGCGGTTTTCAATTGGGTAAAACACGCGCTCTGTAGGGGCGCACAGCCGTGCGCCCCTACAAATGTCACGCGCGCAATTGAGAATCGCTATCAGGCTTTACCCGTTCGATCGCTTGCAAGACAACCGCAGAAGCAACCGCACTCTCGTAGAGCGATCGCAATAACAGCAGCAAGGCGATCGCTCCTAACTTCGCAACCGCACTCCACGCTGAATCGATCCACGCTGCTACCGTGAGTCCGACGAACAGGAAAAACAGCATCCAACCGAGTTTCGACCACCGCGACCAAGTACGCAACCGCACTAGCTGCTGTCCGCCACCGTGTTCTTCAATCGCCATTAACAGGCGATTGCTACCAAATAATCCCCCTGGCACTTCCAAATCCCAAGGATCGAAGTTACCGCCGCGTTGAACGCGGTGTCCGGCAGATTGGATCGCCGTCTCAATTGAGGTCAGCCACGATTGGGGCGCGTGCCAACTGGCACTCCAAAGCGTTGCTACTCTTGCTAAAGGCAAGGCTAAATTTGACATCCCATACCAGCGCCAAGGTTGCAAGCCGTAGCGGAAACGTCCTTTGAGACGAGCCAAAGGTTGGAGTAGGTACAGCACTGCGGTCAAGCTATAACGCCGCCAGCGATCGAAGTGAGATTTCGGCTGGTTGGGAAACTTGGCTTGTGCGGCGCTGCGACAAACCTGTATTAAGGTTGCGGCGATCGCAACTAGGGCAAGGGGCGAGATTAACCACATTGGAGTCCACAAAACTCCTCCTAGCAAACTCAGTCCCACCAATACCATTACGACTAAATACCATTCCGGCATCAGCAGTAACGTTCTCAGCGTTCCTGGCATTGGTTGATAAATAGATTGAAACAGTGCCGAACCCCAAGTGCCATAGAACACCCGCTCTTGTACGCTCAGTCCGTACATGACGCTCGGACCATAAATTCGTCCCGACCAGGTAAGATGTCCGAGGATGTTGTATTTATCAGTCCATTTCTGTTCTAAAAGAGCTTCGGCTTTACCATAGCCCTGTTGTTGCTTCCAGTAACGCCATACTGAATTGCGGCGATGATGCCAGACTACGGCAGCTGGGCTAAACCCGATTGTCCAACCCTGTTCTTGCAACCGCCAGCAAATGTCCACGTCATCACCTGCCGTCCGAAACTGAGGATCGAACCCAGCGATCGCCTCTAGGCAAGACTTGCGAAATGCCATATTACAACCAGGAATATGCTCTGCCTCTTGGTCAGATAGTAGGACGTGAGAAGGACCTCCTGGCGCATTTGCCACGCACTGGGCTACCATTCCGTCCTCTGGTGGGGGCAAATTGGGACCACCCACCCCGACATGGGAGGTTTCCATAAAGGTGATGGCAAGATAAGTCAACCAGTGTGGGTCTGGGTAAGCATCGTCGTCGATGTAGGCAACAATTTCCCCTGTTGCTGCTTGCATCCCTACGTTACGGGCATGGCTCAAACCACTTTGAGGAGTGCGGATCAGCCGGACATCGTACTCGCTGGCGATCGCTGCTGTATTATCTGTAGAGCCATCGTCAACCACAATCGTTTCACAATATGGATACTCCAGTTTTGCCAGCCCTGCCAGAGTATCGCGAATCGTGTGGGAGCCGTTGTAGCTGCACACGACTACCGAGATCGTGGGAAAAGACAATGCAGGGAATGGCACTTGAGCAAATGCCTGACGCACGGTATGCAAGGCAGGTTTAGGACGGCGCTGGCGATCGGTAATGCCAAAATCCCAGTCGTCAATATTGTAGCCGCCGCGATACCATTCGTCCGTCCAAGCAAAGACAAACGTTCCCGCACAACCCGATGCAAACGTTGTACGGAGCTGCCAATCGAGTATTTCTGCCTGCTTTTGTTTACCATTACGGCGGCTGTCTAGCCCTAATTCTGCAAGTACCAAGGGGCGATCGCCTGCTAGATTTTGCAAGCGGGCAATATAGGCAGCTAAGCGATTCTGTTGCTCTAGGTAGACATTGAAGCAAACAAAATCGACAAACCGCAGTTGTAAATACTCTGTCGTTGGGTAGTTGACATAGGTAACTAAGCTATCGGGGTCTTCGCGTTTAGCAATCCGATACAGGCGCGCTAAAAATCGCTCGACGCGATGACGACCGTACCAACGCACGATTCCAGCCGGAATTTCGTTACCGATCGCATAACATAATAAAGCTGGATGCCCCGCACAACTACGCACGCTGGCGCGGATACGCTGTTCGAGCGATCGTACCCTTTTTCTGTCGTCTAAAAACGCAATATGCTGCTCCCACGGCAGTCCTACCATCACCCAAAGACCGTACTCTGCTGCTAGATCGAGCAACCAACGCGGCGGTACTGTGTAAGTTCGCACCGCGTTAATCTCATTCGCTACCATAGCGGCAAAATCGCGACTCGTAATTTCGGGACTGGGATAGAAATTGCCTGCTGCATCTGGGTGAAACGTACCGTAGGTCACGCCTCGGATGTAGAGCTTTTCATTCCCGACAAAAATAAATTTACCCCGAACTTGCGGTCTTGCTATTGGTGCAGCGACACCTGATGATATGGAGTCACGAGTGGTTGCCAGTTGAGCAGGTATACTGTTTGTTACCTTCTCGAACCGCATAAGCAAAATAAATTAGCCAATGAAACCTTAAGAATAGGTTATGAGGCGAACCTTGCGAAAACCTTAAATTAAGCTTCAAGTTGGCTTAAAGTTTTTTTTACTTGTACTCGTACCACGAACCACGCACCACTATTCCTCAGAATACAACGGCAGCTCGACGATAAAACAAGCGCCACCCCTTGGCTGGTTAAACGCCATAATCGTACCGCCGTGGGCTTCTACGATCGCCCTGGTAATTGCTAAACCCAGCCCCGTACCTTGCTGCTGACCGCAATGAAACCGTTCAAAGATGTGTTCTAGCAGATCGGAAGGAATGCCCCGACCCGTATCGGCAATTTCAATCCATGCCGAGTTGCCAATGACTTTTAGACGCAGATCGATGCGCGTCTGTTCGGGAGTATGGCGGATGGCGTTATCTAAAATATTGGACAAAACTTGTTCGATGCGGTCTGGATCTCCCAGTACTACGACTTTCTTAGGAATATAGCTCTGGAAAACTCGCTGTCCCATCATCAGGGAAAACTGAGCGGCAATTTCAGTACATAACTCCGATAAATTGACTGCTTGCATCTCAAAGGTTGCCGCGCGATCGCTGCGTACCAGTAATAACAAATCTCTGACTAGTCGCTCGGTACGGTTGATTTCGCGGCGCATCGCCCGCAGCAAGCGCGTGTTTTCTTCTGGAGTTGTTACCACTCCTCGCAGCAGCAGATCGGCATAGCCACCAATGACTGTCAGCGGTGTACGGAGTTCGTGCGATACATCCGCCAAAAACTGGCGCAACCTGTCTTCCGATTGCGTTTTAACGGCTAGGGCGCTTTGCAGTCGATCGACCATTTCATCAAACGAGCGAGCCAGTTGACCGATTTCATTCATACCTGGCTTGAGGTTGCTCCGCTGAGATAAATCGCCTTGGGCAATCCGATAGGCTACAACAGCCATGTACTCCAGCGGGCGCAAATTGCTGCGTACCATGAGAAAAATAGCGATGACAGCGATCGTTAACAAGATCAGACAAGCTACAACGGTAGAAAGTACGTGCTGACGTACCAATTGATAGCTGCTCTCTAGCGACGTACTCAGCACCGCTACACCCAGCGGCGTTTGGCGCGGGGGAATCGGCACGAGCGCCACCAAGATATCGCTGCCATTTCTATCTTTTATAATGTGGTCTTGCTTTAGCTCGCCTGCCAAAGCTGATGCATACCAATCTTTCGGTAACTGAGGCGCAGCTGGTTCGCCAATCGTGCTGTTGTGGCGACCGATCTCTCGACCGTAGCGATCGACAATTGACGCTCCTGTTTCAATTGAGCTGAGGTCTGTAGCAAGTCGATCGGCGATCGCTCGGAGTTTGTCATCATCAAATGACCGATTTAGTAGTTCGGTATCAATAACTGGCTTTGCCTGCGCTCGTAGGCGTAGACTTTCACGCTCGATCAAAAAGCTACGCAGGTTGTAGAGATCGTGGGTAAATAAAAACAGCAGTAAAGGCGCAATCAACGTCAGAGTGCTGAGCGTTAAGCGCCAGCGCAGTTTCATAAGCTGGTTTGGTTGTCTGTATTGATGGCAACTGCATCTAAATGTTGTTCAGATAAATGTTTTCCAGGCGGAACTTTTAACATATAGCCAATGCCACGCACAGTCCGAATTAAACCATGTGGATCGCGGTCTAACTTGTTTCGCAAATTGCTAATGTAAACTTCGATTACCGTTGTGTCACCGTAATAGTCATAGCCCCACACGCGATCGAGAATTGTTTGCCGCTCTAAAACGCGGTCGGGGTGCTGCATTAGCAGGTGTAACAGGTTAAACTCTTTACGAGTCAGTTCGACAGGTACGTCAGCACACCATACCTCTCTTGTATCTGGATTCAGGGCGATCGCTCCTGCGGTTAGTATATTGCTCGTTGGCGTTAAATGTCGCCGCAATGCAGCACGAATGCGGGCAAGCAATTCGGAAAAATGAAAGGGTTTAGTGAGATAATCGTCAGCTCCCAATTCTAAGCCTTTGATCTTGTCTGCCAAGTCGTCCCGCACCGTTAGCAGAATAATCAATACATCACTCTGCCGACGGATTTGACGACAGACATTAAAGCCATCTAGATCGGGCAAGTTTCCATCTAAGATGACAAGCTGTGGCGACCATGCGCTAGCTACATCAATCGCTGCATAGCCACGTTGAACCGATCGCACTTCAAACCCTTCGTAGCGCAAACCTAGTTCGATCGAGTCAATAATTGATTGTTCGTCGTCTACAACCAAGACTCGAATCGCTTGGTTGCTACCATCTCCCCGTTCCGGCTGGAAATGCTTTGGTTTTAGATTGTTCGATGCACCTGAGTTATTCATCATCTGAGTAGATAGATCTAGATTCCGATTGATGCAACTCGCCTGCGGTCATTTTTCTAATTTACCTGAAACCAACGATAACCGTAGCCAGAGATTTCGATGGAGTTAGAATGACAATCTATCTGTTCGTAGGGGCGATCGCTAAACACATCTAATAAATGCGGATCTTCTGCCGATTTCATGGTAATCGTGCGCGGCTGTGCGGATAGGTTGTGAATAGCGATGACTGTATTTCCATTTTGCTGAGAACTGTGAGCAAATACGCTTGGTTCATTTGTGGCGACGATTTTCCACTTACCAGAACCGAATTCTGGATATTGTTTGCGGGTGCGAATCGCTCGTTCCATCCAGCTAAGAATTGAATTAGGGTCGCGCTGTTGGGAAGTTACATTTAGCTTCTGGTAGCCGTACTCTCCCGTGTCGATCGCCGGACGCGCTAATTTGTCTGCTGGTGCAGACGAGAACCCACCATTTGCTTTACTTGACCATTGCATTACCGTGCGAACGCTGCCGCGACCCTCTAAAGAGAGATCGTCACCCATGCCAATTTCTTCGCCATAACGCAGCATTGGCGTACCAGGTAGAGTTAATAACAGACTGTAGACTAGTTCTACTCGCTGGCGATCGCCCTCTAGCATGGGTGGTAGCCTGCGCCGAACTCCGCGCCCCCACATCTGCATATTTTCTTCAGGAGCAAAAGCTTGAAAGATTTCCTGAATTTCAGATTCTTGCAGGCGATCGAGCGTTAATTCGTCATGGTGGCGAACGAAGTTGAGCCACTGACAGGTATGGTGAGCGTCGGGTAATATCTTCAGTCCCTCAACCAGAGTCGCCGCATCTTGCCGCGCCAGCGCCAAAAACATATGCTGGTTTAACAGAAAACTGAATAGCATCTGCATTTTGTCGCCATTGCCAAAATAAACCCCAATTTGGTCGGCATCGACATTAGCTTCAGCAAGTAAAATAGCATCAGCTCGCCGCGAAACAAGAAACTCTCGCATTTCAATCAAGAAACCTTCCAAATCTTCCGGCTTTGCGTCTGGAATGCCAATTCCTTGAATTAAAAAAGGTGCAGCATCAATCCGAAAGCCAGAGACTCCTAATTCCAACCAGAAGCCCATAATTTTACAAATTTCTTCCCTCACGGCTGGGTTGGCGATATTTAAATCTGGCTGTTCTTTGTAAAAGTGGTGTAAGTAATACGCTCCTGCTTTATCGTCGTAATCCCAAAGGCTATCTTCCACATCGGGAAAAGCAATGTGCTTGGGGTCAGCTGGCGGCGGATTATCCGACCATACGTAGTAGTTGCGGTATTTAGAGTTGCGATCGCTCCTAGCCTCTTGAAACCAAGGATGCGCGATCGATGTATGGTTGACGACAAGATCGACTATAACTCTAATTCCCCGTTCCCGCGCCTTGTGCATGAATTCGACAAAATCGCCCAACGTCCCCAACCGGGGATCGACACCGTAATAATCCATTACGTCATAACCGTTATCGCGGTTGGGCGAGGGATAAAATGGTAACAACCACAAGCAAGTGATTCCCAGCCCTGCAAGATAATCTAGTTTTTGAGTCAGTCCTGGAAAATCGCCTACTCCATCGCCGTCCGAGTCCATAAATGTCTCGACATCGAGAGAATAGACAATCGCGTTTTTGTACCAAAGATTTTGCATGGTAATGGGTAATGGGTAACTTTGTAGAGACGTTACTTTGTAGAGACGTTACATGTAACGTCTCTACACTGGTCGCCGATCGCTGTTAATCGTCGTCATCCCCTTGGAGTCTGGCAATGCGATCGCTGGTGGCTGGGTGGGTACTTAAAAAAGCTGGTATTGAAGATTGGTTGCGTAATTTTTCTAGAAAGGCAATCATTTGATTTCGATCGTAGCCAGCTCGCTGCATATTCTCAAATCCCAGCCGATCTGCTTCAAATTCTGCTTGACGGCTGCGCGGACGGCGCACGCCGAGTTCAACTCCCAAGGCTATGACTTTGTTGCGATCGACTCCTGCTGCATTTGCTAACCCTTGAGCGATCGCAGTTTGTCGCATTTGCTCTACTGTATGACGCGCTGCAATATGTCCGATTTCGTGTGCCAATACGCCAGCGAGTTGCGCTTCGTTGTCTACAGCTTCTAGTAAGCCTGTGGTTACGTAAACAAAACCCCCAGCGGTGGCAAAAGCATTGATGCTTTTATCCTTTACCACTTGAAAGGTATAGGGAATATCGGGACGAGAGCTAGTTTGAGCTAATTTTTGACCGATGCGATTGACTTTATCGTTTAAGGCGCGATCGCGCACGGGTTGAAATTGAGTGCTAAGGAGTTGTTGGTTAATTTGCTTGCCTAACTCTACTTCATCTCGGTCAGAAATCCTGTAGAGTTGGACGACTTGCGCTCCTTGCTGGAATAATTCTGCCCACGGAACCGACAAAGCTACTTCGGGGCTACCTGCACTTATACTTAATGCAGCCATCGAACCAAGTACTGGATAATACCAAGTACGGCAAGTACGGCGAGCGAATTTAGAAATTGCAATCATGCGTGAATTGGGAGAAACAGCCACCGTACCAAACCTCCAAGCAACTTATCACTAACGATCGCCTCTTTGTCACTATTTGTAGATTTTGTGGTTTTCTTGTCTGCGTGTCATCCTACTACTTATAGAGTTTTAAGCGCGTGGTGCGCTCAGGCGTGGTGCGCTCAGGCGTGGTGAGAAAGCTACAACCCTCTCACTAACTACCAACTACCAACTACCCATGAACGCTTTATTTATTTCTCTTAGCTTAAATGCTCTGGCTTTAACGTTAGCAATATTATTTGTCGCTAAAAAAGGAGGCGTTTCTTATTTACGAACGAAACTTTCAAGGTCTGCTCGAAACCGCGATCGCCTTCGTCTTCAAGTTGCCAATCCGGTCTATTACTTGCAAAGAGTTAGCCAGTTTCAACTTGCACCAATATCCAATTCAGACATCGTATTTTTGGGAGATAGTATTACTGATGAATGCGAATGGTCTGAGTTGTTAGAAAATCCTCATGTTAAAAATCGCGGCATCTCTGGCGATACTACTATGGGAGTGTTAAATCGTCTTGAGGACATTGTGAGTTCTCAGCCAGCCAAAATTTTCATAATGATTGGAATTAACAATTTTATTCATTACCAGCAATCGGCAGTAGAAATTTTGGTGGATTATCAAAAGATAATCGTTGAGATATGCGATCGCAGTCCTCAGACTGAAATCTTCATTCAAAGTGTTTTGCCAATCAATCGGGCTAAATCTGGTTTGCATGTCAGCGATCGCGAGATCTTACAATTAAATTCTGCTCTCCAAAAACTAGCAACAGAATATTCACTCACCTATATCGATTTATATTCTTATCTCTCGGACGAACAGCATCAACTAAAAGAATGTTACACGCTAGATGGAGTGCATTTAAACGGTCAGGCTTACTTGATTTGGAAGCATGTTATAGAAAAATATATGTAACAGATAAACTAATTGTAAATATGCTACCTTCACCTAAACTTCAGAGCGAGTCCAACTACCTACTTCTGCATCAGTTAAAGGTTTCTCCAATTTGGCATACTCAGCTTGGGCTGCACGTAACCAGTGTTTCATCTGCACGGATTCCCTTGTTCATCTTCCTACTAGCTCATTAAGAGAAAACTAATACCATTTCACTAAAACTATGCTACAGAAGATCCCCCCTAGCCCCCCTTGATAAGGGCAGGGCTGATCTATTGAAAAAAGGAAAATAGACGACTCAGATCGTGAGCTAAATGACGCATCCCTTGGGTAATTGAGTCAAAACCATTGAAGCGGAAGAGATTGAGTGCAATGGTTCGCACAATGGCAAAATTGACAGGGGCATGACCATCACATCAGGGAGAGCAATCTTCGTGAAGTACTACATCTTTAATCCAGTGGAGGCGATTTTCAATCTGCCAGTGAGAACGAATCAGTCGTGCAAATCCTGTCGCATCAATTGCCAGAGAACTGACGATCGAACATTGTTTCACTAAACGGCTGATTTGCCCTTGTGCCAGTACGTTCGACTCGAATCATCCGTTGTATTCCCAGCCATTGCGGTTCGATCCCAGCAATTGTGTCCAAAACGCTCACCTTCCTTTGGGTGTATCGGTCGCGGCATTGTTCGATGTGGAGATTTACACTCAAGGGGGGAATTGGCTCAAATTGAGTCCTCAAATACGCCAGTAAATTTGGTTGGTTAGCTTTGACGGCAATCACATAGTCATTTTCACTACTGATGATTTGCCCGACTGTTTTTTTGGGTGTGTAGTGCATCTAAACTGAAGCACACACCCTTGAGTTGTAGCTTGTCCAACAACATCTCCACTGTTTTGATTTCACCCTTTTGATGATTTCTCATTGATTCTAAGCCTACCACCACACCTTGAGCCACACTCAAAGCAGATACTACACTGACAAAATCTTGATAAGCAGAGTCGTAATCGCTCAGGCTGGCTTTGATGCTCTTGCCATCGATGGCAATTTGCTCTAAGGGCATTAGTGTAAATGTCTCTTGTGCCCAGGCATTGAACGCCTCAGTTAGAGACACAAAATCCACCCGCACCATGACTCGCCGAATCGTCGAGCTTGCTTGGTAGTCGTTGGTTCGGCAATTTCAACAACTCTAACAACAGTGATTGGTGGCGTGACACGAAGTCTGCTAGCGGACGATATCCATTGCAACCGCTCATCGTGCCCATAATCACCAACACTAACACTACCCACAACGGATAACGCGGTTGTGTACGAAAATCCCGTACTCTTTGCAGATGCTCAATCAAACTCATCAGACCGAGTATGCAATTAAACTACTCCTCCATTATTTATTTTCTTCCCTCAATAGATCAGCCCTGCTTGATAAGGGGGGTTGGGGGATCTCTTTTGTCGTAGTCAAAGAGTAAATTGGTATTAGTTGCTGTCAAAACTCTGCAACACTTGGGAGAAGAAGATGCGATCGATGCTTTGATAACTGCTTTGCAAGACGAAAGTACTGCCGTGCAAAAAATTGCGATCGAGGCACTGTGGGAAATTGCCAATCCTATTGTAGTTCCCGCTTTAATACCATGTCTTGCTTCACCTGACGCAGAAATTCGTAGCGAAGCACGATCGGCGTTAGGCGAGTTAGTTGCTTCCGAACATCTACAACTTTTACTAGATTCCCTACAACAAGAAAACTTCCATCTCCAATCCAACATCCTGATTCTTTTACGCAAAATCCATGATGCTCAATGTTTACCTGCGATCGTCAAATTCTTCAAGTCAGAAAATCCCGAACTGCGAGAGGCGGCGGTAACGACTTTATCTTATCTAAACCAAGTTCAACGTTGTCCGCCAGTCCTAAAGCTGATGCAAGATTCTGATGGCAGTGTAAGACGTGCGACAGCTTTAACGTTGGGTCACTTGGCTGATGAAGAAGCGATCGCATTATTGACGCAAGCACTCACTACCGATCCAGATTGGCAAGTGCGTCGCAATGCCGCAAAATCGATCTTTATTCATGCTAAACCATCAATAATTTTTGCTGTCGAAAAAGCACTTAGAGACGAACACTGGCAAGTGCGAAAATCTGCCATACAGGTATTGCAGAAAATCCCTGATACTAGGTTGTTATCTACTTTGATTCAAACATTAGCGGATGAATATTCAGATGTGAGAAAAGAAGCGGCGATCGCCCTTGGTAATTTGGGTAATTCTGATGCCATAAGCGCCCTGCAACAAGCATTAGACGATTGCGATCGGGAAGTGACCATACAAGCTCAACGAGCCATTGAGAAAATTACTTTATCTAACCGATTGGTTAGATAAATTCAAATTGTACAATTGCATTGTTAGACCAGTGAAACCGTTTCGCCATTTGCTATCTCTTGCCGTACCATATGAGCCAACCGATCCCACTGTTCGTCAGTCGTTGCTTCAAATCAAGCTGACCATGCTTGTTCATCCTTCAATTCAGCCATCAGACGGGACGCGATCGCATCTTGCTGCTCGGCAGGAAGTTTTTCGATCTCTGAAATAACTTGTCGGAGTAGCTCAGTCATAATCTTAAGGAAAAAAGTTACTACTATAGATTGTTCTCTAATTCTACTTGAGCCTTAAGCAAATAGCTTACAAAATGCTTTACTTATAGTTAGATAACATCCCCTTTACCACCCATAAGCAGAATTCGTTGCGATTGTAAAGCATCCAAAGAAGCAGCGATCGCTCTTGGTGATTTGAATCATTTCAATGGTCTTGGTCTCTTTCGATAAGCATGAGATAATTGCGAGCGGGAAGTGAGTATACAAGCTCAACAAGGCATTGAGGAGATTAGTTTAGACAAGCTGATGAATAGCTTGAATTCAGATTTTATATTGCTACTTAATACTTGTACAATCAAGTATGAAATAATAAAGATTTTTGTCCATAATAAAGTTATATAAACAGGTCTGAATTCATTTCTCTTAAAATTAATAGCAAAAATCACTAGTGGTGATGCATATATATTATTGCCATTGTGAATCAATTGAATTCTCAATATCTTGGCACTTTTTTATATTTCTAAACAAATTAGCTAGGTATGACTCTGGATACTTTTCACTTATTGCATTTGCAGTAAGATCAATTATGCGAATAGTGAACTCTGAAACCTTGCTTAGAAGATTTTGTATATCTTTTCTGGGATCGTCGAGATTGTCAAAAGGAAGATACCGAAATACTTGCCGAGCTAAGAACCTATTGCCATGAACAGGTATCATCGTTTCTCGTCCCTGCCGATTTTTCCGTTCAGCTTTCAGTTGATCCTCTATCGCACGATGAATCTGTACAAGTTTCCACAGCTTAATACTAGAAAGACTTGGATTGAACAGAGCCTTATATGGTGCTTTAGAGACATCCTCATAGAGTAAGCTAACTTTACCTTTTGCCTGTACTGCATAAGCAAGCTCAGAATGAGCACACGCAACAGCCACGATTGCTTCTGAAAAATCAAAACCACTTCTGCTATCATGAACGGTGTAGCCAGCCTTGTAAATATATTCGATCCCTTCCAGTTGCAACTCAGTTCGTATACGCTCTTGATTTTCGGTATCGAGGGAGACAAAATCACGACTATCAATACGGTTCTGAGTATTTGTTGTCCGCGTAACACGTATAGCAAAATCTTCTGGACAACTTTCAAGTGAAATGAATCGAATTAACACAGATGCTTTTGCAACTTGGTCAGCTGATTTTGCGTTTGCGGTCGCAATAGCTCCTACGGTTTGCGCTCCGTTTACAATGCTTACATCAAGACATTCAAACACGCCTGTCTCATGAGTATTACCTCCTAGTGGTTTCTTCCGAATCTTACTACATAGTGCTGTTATGCCATTGTTAAAGTACCAGAACTTTTCTGGTTCTGATAATAAGGTTTCAACAATACTTTGGTTAATCTCCGTTTCACCCAAAAACGAACGTATATTCGGCATAAAAAGTTTTGGATAATATCTATTCCACCAATCAGCAACTTCAGTTGCCGATACAAGACCGTAATACGCTGAAAAAGGATCTCTCATCTGTCCCCAGTCCTTGAGCACTACATCAAAATTAATTGGTGCGCCTAAAGTGCCACTAGCAACAATCCCATGTAAGTTACCTTGCCTAAAAACTCTTAATTCCACAACTTCTGAAGGATCGTTCATATCTTTCAGAAAATCATTGAAATCACGCGAAATATCCTGACTCAATGTTGCTTGACCAGTATAAGCAACTAAAAGAACGATTCGGGTATTTGCAAGCGATAATGCATCTAGGATTTCGACTGAGCGATTTTTAATTTTGTCGTTAAAGCGATTAAATTCTGCATTAATAAGATCTTTGATACCAGTAATAAATTTTAGAGCATCTCCACGTTCAATACTACCTGTACCATCATGCCGCCACTTAGATTGAACAACAAAAAGAACCTTTTCACGATTATCAAAATAAACCGCGTCAATCCCGTTATCATGAAAACCATCAGTTATGCACAATGCAGCTTGTTCTGGGGTTATGTCAGTAGCAACTGAAATTGCGAATGCAGCAAGCGCACGAGTTAAGAAAGCAGAATCTTGCTCAATTTGTGGTTTACATACATAATCACTGAGGTCAATTGAATTAGCGAACAGCGATCTTAGCTTTGCTTCAATCTGACGAACATGAATAATACTCATGAAAACTCTATAGATGCTTGGAAGCTGTAAGTTAGCAAGTATATTTTAAATATTTTATATCTAATGTTTCCTGCTTTACAGGCAACTAGAAGGAAAAAGTTTTTCAAATATTAACTTCTAGCAAGATTTATAAGCTGAAATTTTTAACATATCTTTACTATGTAAAGAAAAAATCTGCACAGCAATCTTCAACAAAAGCAAAGGTTAAAAGTTTCAGCCTATCGCCTCTAAAAAGGTAAATCCAAGCGCGATCGCTTCTACAACATCCGTTCTATCTTTAAAAGCGATCGCCCTTCATTTCAAGTCTTAAATTGCTCATCCACTGGAATTTGATAGCCATTAGCAAGGCGATTGGTCGTATTTGCAGTAGCGACAATTGCCATTAATTCACCAAACATATTATCGCTCATTCCCTTAGCATATGCTGCCGAAGTATGAGATGCGATGCAGTATTCGCAACCATTAGTTACGCTTACAGCTATATAAATTAATTCACGCATCAGTGGATCGATTTCCCCAGGAATAGTCATTACCTCCCTTACTGTCTGCCAAGTGCGTTGTAAAGTTGGTGGATGGTTTGCTAATGCTTTCCAAAAGTTATTAATCTCATCAGTTTTACGAGTAGCACGGATGTCATCGTATACAGCACGTACTTCATCGCTACTATCTTCGTATTCAATCAACTGAGTCATATGTCGATGGAAATGAGTTTCTCTTTTTGTAATTGCAATAGTAGTATCTAGTAGCGCAAACGAGCAGATGCTCGATCCCTTTCAATTTCTGCGATTGCTTGCTTTATGCATAATACTATTAATCGATTAAGTTACCGTATTATAATTAAAGGAATGCAAATATAGTCTGAATGATTTGTATGGCTAGTATATGCTAATCAAGGGGTGCAACGCGAAAAAGTGGGATTAAGCTGGATAAAGCCTAGCTGTTAAAATGGAGTCGCAAAAAGTTGACCAAGTTCTTGCAGCCCATTGGCAACGTGCGTGCAATATCGCTTCTGCATTTCCCTGTAACCAGAATTTGCCATTACCTTTGAGCCGAATGGCACTAAGATAAGGCGAAATCCTTGAAGGATAGAGACTTGGGCAAAATGGCTTGCTCGTGGGGGTTAAGAAATTAAGAGCAGCATTGGACAAGCAGCTTGATTGTTGACGCAACGGTGATGCAGGTATCTGCTAAAAAATTATTCTGAATGTAGAAAAAGCTTCCAACTCCGGTAAAAAAGAAATGGACGATTGGAAGCGAATATGACTATTACTACTGTGCCAAATCGAGTGAAAATTCTCAAGGATAAATTCACGCAAAGCTTGGGACTACCATTCCAAGAACTGTTACCAGAGTCGGAAATCCAGAGAATCATTGAGGAGCTACAAATTAAATATCGTCGTCGATTATTCGACCCATTTGTAACTTTGTGGGCATTTCTCTCTCAAGTTTTGGATGTTGATAAAAGTTGCCATAACGCTGTGAGCAGAATAATTGCTTATTTGGTCAATGAAAAAGTAGAACTTCCTTCAACTGATACAAGTGCTTACTGTCAAGCACGTTCGAGATTACCGGAAGAATTATTGCAGAAACTGTTCGGGAAAGTGGCACAAGATTTATCAGAGAAAGTGACAACAGAATATTTGTGGTGTGGTCGTCATGTGAAAGTAATAGACGGTTCCACCGTCTCAATGCCTGACACTGTAGAGAACCAAAAAGCTTATCCTCAATCAAAAAGTCAAAAGCCTGGATGTGGGTTCCCCATTGCTAAAATTGGTGTGATGTTTAGTCTAGTTACAGGTGCTGCTCTAGCAATAGCTATCAATGTTTTACACACTCACGATCTCCAATTAGCTAGGCAGTTGTACCAATTTCTCAATCCCTTAGATGTACTTTTAGGGGATAGGGCTTTTTGTGCTTATGCCGATTTGGTTTCGATTAAAAATCTTGAATGTGATGTAGTTTTTCGGAAGCATCAGTCCCGAAAAACATCCATGCAAAGAGGAAGAATTACTGGAGAAAGCGATAAGTTGGTGATTTGGTACAAACCCCGAAAATGCCCACAAGGATTAAGTGAGAATGCATTCGCTGCTCTTCCTTCAACTCTGGTTGTCCGAGAGATTTATTACTACATTATTATCCCTGGTTTTCGGACTCAACAAATTAGTTTAATCACAACTTTATTGGATGCAAAAATTTATCCTACTTTGGAACTTGTGCGGCTTTATGGCTTGAGATGGGATGTTGAAGTAAATTTAAAACATCTCAAGTCTACTTTAGGCATGGACGTTCTACGCTGTAAAACTCCTCCAATGATCCGCAAAGAGCTTTATGTCTATTTACTTGCTTACAATCTGCTACGTACTTTAATGTGGCAAGCTAGTACAACTTACGGTGTACCACCAGTACGCTTATCATTACAAGGAACTCGTCAACACTTGAATCATTTTATCCCACAAATGTTAGCTATCTCTGGGGTAAAACGCCATCACATCTATCAAACTTTACTCAAGGTTATTGTTCACAAATCAGTTCCCACTCGCCCTGGTCGGGCTGAACCCAGAGTGAGAAAGCGTCGTCCCAAAGCTTATCCCTTGATGAAAAATCCCAGACATGAGTTACGCAGACAATTGCAAACTGCTTGAGCCATGAGTGTTTCAGCTTAACTTAGTGCCATTCACCTTTGAGCCTTTGGTTAACCACTTGGCGGATTAAACTTTCAATTGCGCCGCTGCCAATAGGCATCTTCATCGCTGCCACTTGAGAATAGCTCAACCGCCCTTGTTGATGAAATTTAGTGAAATACTGAATCTCGGATATCGTAGTCGATCCGCGCTCGCCACAGCTCTTTTGACTCAAAGCCTGCATTTGAGCAAGTAAATCAGCTGATTGTCCGCGTTTGAGTGTAGAACGAGCTGGCTTAAACCAGACTCGTTGTTCTCTTGGCTGGGTAAAAGCAGCATCAGCAAACATGTGTAAATGTTCTGTGGCGTGGTAGAAGTCGAGTAGACCGTGTGTTGATTCTTGTGGACAACCGAGACGTTGCAGTAGTGGTGGGATATGTTTCCAGATCCATTCAGCCCCATCTGCAATTAATACTACTTGAGATGCCAAATTTATTCCTAGTCGTACCAAATGCATTTCTAATAGTTCCAGAAAGGGTTGAAGCTTGCCATAAGTCCCATCGTTAGTCACAGAAATTTCAGCGGTATTGACCCGTTTACCCAAGGAATCTACTACATAAATCGTCAATAATTTTGGTTCGCTCCACTCAGCTTTATAGCCATGTCGATGGGAATTGTGACGACGTTTACCCGTTTTGGCATTACGAATGCGAGTGCGTCCCCCATCAACGGAAATCACCACTCGATGGTCTTTCAACAGCGGCGTAATCGGTAATGTGCCTTGTTGCAAATGGAATATCCTTGAGCGACGCTGGCTTAAGCCCTGTTGATTGAAATGGTAGGTTAAACGCTCAACTCGCCTCATGCTGATGCTAATGCCCCAATTTTGAAGCGAGTCGCGGGCGATTGCCAACGATCCACTTACTGTCCCCGTCTGCGCCACAGTAGACCAGATTAAAGGAGTAATACCTTCTTCCATACACAACCATCTCAACAGCGGACAAAACCCCTGCCCTCTTGTTTTTCGGCATTTGGAGTGTAGTTGATTTGACCGTTCTACCACATATGGTAACCGCAGAGATACCACAACGTTACCTAAACATAGTACTTGCCGCTCAACTCGCCCATTCCCCTGACTTTTCGGGTGTCGCCATCCCTGTGTTTGTTTTTTCGCCGTCTTCATTGCTTCGGGTGACTCTGAGAGATTGTGTAACAGCAAGGCGATACATTGTCCCGCTAGCTCAAGCGCCGCTTGTCTAATTTTCTGTTCTCGGTCACGAAGAGTTCGCCCATCCCACCGTGACACACTATCGAGTCACAGTTCAGCGGCAATTGTCTTCTCAAAGCTTTCAAGGCATTTCGCTAAATCTAGTGTTGCAGGTATAGTGTTATTGCAATTCATGGTAGGAACTCCTGGCTGCTTGGGCCTTGCCCAAACATCTTGCCCAGGCATCCTACTTTTTTTTGTGCTTTTCACGCTACCCTACCCAATCCCACTTTTTTGCGTTGCGCCCCTAATCAATAATCAAGTTAGTCTAACAATGCGCTGGAGCGGACGGACAAGAAATCTTGGTTGTGATGCTAAGTTTTTGCCGCCGCTCACTTTTGCTCTGAGTTAGACATAGAAAAGTGGATAAACGCAATGATGAGTTCATGCGCTCATCACTCGCCAACCTTGCTAGCTGGGGCAAGCTCGGACAAGGATGCTCTAGGGTGGCGATCGCGTAATCTGTAGGTATGATTTTGAATTCTAGAGGAGCAATTTATGACGTTAGCTGAGGTACTTCTTGCTGCATGGCGGCTTTCCGCAGCAGAAAAACTTCAACTGATTCGGATTTTAGCAGAAGATTTGGATGTAGCTGAGGAGATCTCGCCGTTAGAACCTTTCAAAACTTATGACTTGCCAACTCCATACGATAGTTTTGGGGCTGGTGCAGTTCTAGTAGAAGCACTCAAGCAGTCAAACCAATTTTTTTCTTGAATTCGACGTTTGCTTTTACCGTTCCAAGTTGGAGTTTGAAGTCAAACCGAAATCGCAAACACCAGGCTAAAAGTTATACGAGATCGCAGTCTAGAGGTTAGCTGCGATCGCGACTTAAAAAGATCCCATTGTAACAATTAGAATTTAGTCAGTAGGGTTTCTAGCTTACCAGGATTCATAAAATTCTGGAAGGTTGTCAAGCATTCCTTTGACTCGCTATTCTTCAGACAGAAACGGATAATTGGAGAAAACTCAAATGGCAACCAACCCTTCTCTAGAGGAACGGCTTGCAGCAGTAGAAGCCGCGATCGCTGATTTGCAAAAGCAAGTTGCAGCTCCTCAACCGACAAATTGGCTGCAACAAATAACAGGGTCTTTTAAGGATGAACCTGCCTTTGACGAGGTGCTTGCTTATGGTCGAGCCATTCGTCAAGGCGATGAATCTATCCTCGAAGTGCAAGACGAGGCATGAAATACTTATTGGATACAGACCATTTAAGCATTCTTCAGCGACAAGCAGGGCAGGATTATATCAACCTTTCGACACACATGGCTCGCCACCCATTATCAGATTTTGCTGTATCGACTGTGACGTTTCACGAACAGATACTTGGCAGCCATGCTTATATTAATCGCGCTCGTAATCTGAATGATGTAGTGAAGGGGTATGCAATGATGGCGCGGCTGGTCAGCGACTTCAAAGTTTTACCTCTTGTCTCATTCGATACAGGTGCAGCTATGGCATTCGAGCGATTACAGTCGCAGCGGATTCAAATAGCAAAAATGGATGCACGGATCGCAGCCATTGCCCTATTCCGTCGGTTGATTTTGTTAACCCGTAATTATCGAGATTTTGGCAAGGTAGCAGGGTTATCAATCGAAGATTGGACAGTTTGAAGCACCAGAATAAATAGTCGTATCGATTGCGGTGTAGCAATAATTGCATTTTTCTACTTACTTTGTGACAGCGCCAGAATCTTCAAACACCTGCTTGAGCAGAGCCAAACCCGTATCAATTTGGCTAATTTGCTCCTCGCTCAATGAGTCGAGTAAATCGGCAATGTAAGCCCGCGTTTGTTCCCGCGCTTTGTGGAGATGCTCTTTGCCCGCTTGAGTTAGCTTTAATTCCACTCGTCGCCGCTCTTGGGGATGGTCGCAGCGATGGACGAAATTCTGCTGTACCAGTCGTTCGGTATTAGCAGAAGCAGTCGCACGGGTGACACCTAAATGCTCGGCAAGTTCGGATAAGGATGCCCCAGGATTGCGATCGAGAAACGCTAAAGTGCGGAATTGGGGAACGGACATATCAGTAGCATTAATTGCACGCATATCTGCCCGAATAAAACGCATGACCAAGGGAACAGCTTCCATGACTCTCGCTGCACACTGTTGAGATTTTTTTCGAGTTGATTTGGGCGATCGCATCTGATTTACTACTGTTCCAGACATGAGTGTGGCTACGTATAGAGCCGTTACTATACTGTAGCTGTAATAACGCACCCATCTCTATTTTCATGCCAGCGACAGTAAGAAGGCGATCGCGATCGCATTTACATTCCCAGTTGTGGATACAGCCGCGCACAAATAACAGTTAGCACTGTCACCACAAATAGCAAAATCGCGCAATCCCAACCAAACCCATAAGCGGTAGTGCTATTTGCCAACATTACGCCACGCAACGCATCCACTTGATACGTGAGTGGATTGAAATGGGAAAGCACCTGCAACCAAGGTGGCATCAGGGAAATCGGATAAATCGCATTACTGGCAAAAAATAGCGGCATCGACATTAGTTGTCCCAATCCGCCAAAGCGTTCGCGAGATTTCACCAAGCAACCAACAATTAAAGAAAAGATCGAAAAACAAGCAGATCCCAATAAGATAACCAGAATCGCAGCCGCGATCGCTAGTGGATTTAAATTTAGTTGCACTCCCAACAAGAACGACAAAATATAGACAAACACTGCCTGAGACAAGCTACGTACCCCAGTTGCTAAAGCTTTGCCCAATACCATTGCAGCGCGGGGCGTGGGACTAACTAAAAACTTATGTACGATGCCCAGATCTCGCTCCCAGATGATTGCCATGCCGCCGTTAAAAATGGCAACGAACAGAACGCTTTGCGCCAAAATTCCCGCCGCCAGAAAATCCAAATAGCGCAATTCTCCGGTCGGAATGCCGCGAATGCGAGTGAAGACTTGCCCGAAGATCAGCAACCAGAGGACAGGTTGAGCGGCTCGCAGAAATATATCGCTAGGATCGTGGCGCAGTTTTCGTACTTCTAGTTCGGTAATGACCAGAGTTTTGCGAATTAACTCGGCGATCGCCTCCATCCAAGGTTGTCGGGATACAGTGCCATCAGCCCAACCGTTTAGCTGTGCGGCGAATTTTTGAGGTTTCACGATAGTTAGCTCCTGAAGTGAGGCGATCGCCCGTGTAGTGGATAAATACGTCATCTAGCGTGGCGTTTTCACCCAAAGAGGCTTTGAGTTGAGCAGGCGTACCAACTGTAATTACCTTGCCGCCATGCAGAATTGCCACGCGATCGCACAACCGATCTGCTTCTTCTAAAAAGTGCGTTGTCAGTACAATCGTCGTCCCGCTTTCGTGCCGCAGTTGTTGCACCAGCTCCCAGACAGAACTACGAGCGATCGGGTCGAGTCCTACAGTCGGCTCGTCTAGAAACAACACTTGGGGTTTATGCAGAATAGATTGGGCAACTTCCAAGCGGCGGATCGTACCTCCAGAGTATTGACGCACGATTCGGTGCGCCACAGACTGTAAACCCATGAATTCTATAACATCGCGAATTCGCTGCTGGCGCTGCTTTGCGGGAATATCGTAGAGCTTGGCAAAAATCAGCAAATTTTCATATCCCGTCAGATCGGCATCGGCAGATAAGGCTTGAGGCACGTAGCCGATCGCCCGTCGCACAGCCGCCGCCTGTTGCCGCACGTCAAATCCCGCGATCGCTGCCTTGCCAGAACTCGGAGGTAGCAGCGTCGTCAGCATTTTAATTGCCGTACTCTTGCCCGCTCCGTTGGGTCCGAGCAAACCGAATACTTCACCAGGAGCAACAGAAATTGTTAGCTCGTCAACAGCCGTGAAGCTACCAAATCGACGAGTCAGGGCGCTTGTTGCCAAGATCGGTTCTGACTGCTCTTGCGATCGCCCAATACCTCCTGTCCATCCCATCAGTCCAGCGCCTCCATTAGTTAGACGATCTAAACGATCTTATTCTAACCACATAGTTAGATTATCTAACAATAAGAGTAGCTATGAATTTTATTAACGAGTAGACTTGAGTTTTGGCGGCAACTATGTCAAACTACAAATTAAAATACGGTAAGTTAATCGAGAAACAGCATTAATTACTGGACACGGATTTTGTTTGGTATCGTATGACTAACTAGATCCGAGGTAATCAGTGTGGGTGTCAGTCAGTCAGACTTAGATGGGCGATCGCCTACTGCTATTCCAGCTCCACAAGCGCAGTTATTACAAGAACGATATGGCGCTGCGTTTGAGTTCCAATTCAAAACTTGGAATGATAGTTTAGCCGTGCTATTGTCCCATCGCTCAGTCCGTAGTTACCTCTCTAAATCACTGCCCGCAGGCACATTGGAACTTTTAGTAGCAGCCGCGCAGTCTGCTTCCACCTCGTCCAATTTACAAACTTGGAGTGTCGTCGCCGTAGAAGATCGAGAACGTAAAGAGCGGCTCTCTCAACTTGCAGGGGGACAAGCACACATCCGTCAGTGTCCCCTGTTTCTAGTTTGGTTGGCAGATTTGGCACGTTTGACTCACATAGCCACACAACAGGAACAATCCCATGAGGGACTGAATTACTTGGAGATGTTCTTGATGGCGGTGGTAGATGCAAGTCTAGCAGCACAGAATGCCGCGATCGCTGCCGAATCGTTGGGGCTGGGTACAGTCTATATTGGTGCGATGCGGAATCATCCCGAAGCAGTTGCAACTCAACTAGGTTTACCAAAATCTGTTTTTGCCGTATTTGGCTTATGCGTAGGCTATCCCGATCCAGCTCAACCGACTGCTATCAAGCCACGTTTGCCGCAATCCGCCGTGTTGCACAAAGAGCAGTATAGCTTGGAAACACAAGAGCGGGCGATCGCCGATTACAACGACATCATGACAGATTTTTATGCCAGTCAGGGCATGGATGTAGCAGGCAACTGGTCGCAACATTCTGTCGAGCGCATTGCTACGGCTGAATCCTTACGCCATCGCGCTCGGCTACAGGAAGTCCTTCATCAACTGGGTTTTGAACTGCGTTAACTCGCTCCTAGAGACAGATGTTTTAGCGATTGGTGGTTAGCGCCTGCGCTGGCAATGGATGGGATTTATTAGGAACGTTATCAAAAAGTTGGCTAAATATCTAAAGACGCTGCCATTGAGCAATAAACCAATTGACAATCGCCAGGAGCTTTTCTTCTTCAGGCGGCGGATCGGGTTCTTTTCCAGCAATGGGAAAAAAGTAAGCAATGGAATAGGCAAACACCTCAACATCTGCTACCAAATTGACATGATGAAATAGTCCTGTTTCACAGCCTTCCTGAAGAATCTGCCGGATCGTCCGCATCGTTAAGCTAGCTTCCTCTTCGATCCGATCGGGATCTAAGCGAATCACTGCCCTAGCAATTTCAGCCGCGCGATCGCTTCCCTCACGAGTCGCTCTAGCCGCGCGAAATCGGTCGAGAATGTAGTGCCGCAATTTCTCGTCAGCCGCGCGATCGGACTGCAAAATGAGACGTGCAGCGCGGTCGTGTTCTTCCCGAAACACTTGGGTGCAAGCGAGCAGGATTTCATCTTTATTTTTGAAGTAAAGGTACAACGTGCCCACCGATAGCCCTGCGTCTCGCGCAATTTCCTGCATTGTCGTCTTTTGAATCCCGTAACGATGGAAAAGGTTTTTGGCTGCGGTAATAATAGACTGTTTCTTTTGGGGATCGAGTTTCTGCATATTCGGGCTATCGTCGCACTAGCCTCATGGAAAGCCCATTTTTAGGGCGCAAAGTGAAGGTTGGATCGATTTCTACGGGCTGACCCGAAGCTGGCTCTAGGTGAAACCGTTGAACTAAAGTTGCAAGGATTAACGTTGCTTCCATGAGCGCAAACTGATTGCCAATACAAATTCGAGGTCCTCCGCCAAAAGGATAGTAGGCGAACTTGTGCCGTTTTGAGGCTTCAGCTTCTGTAAACCGTTCGGGGTTGAATTGCTCTGGTGCAGTCCAAAACTCAGGATGACGATGGGTGAAATAAGTGCCGACGATGACAAACGATTTTGGAGGAATGGAATAGCCTTGGATTTCATCTGCTCTTATCGTTTCGCGGGAAAGCCCCCAAACTGGAGGATACAAACGCAGCGTTTCCTCAATGACCATTCGAGTGTAGGGAAGGTGCATGTAATCCTCTGCACCAGGCGGATTTCCCTTGAGGACAGTTTCCAGTTCGTCTTGCAATTGATGCAACACTTCAGGGTGACTTCCCAGGAGATGGAATGCCCATGAAAGCGTGACGCTAACGGTTTCATGACCTGCAATTAATAGGGTCATGACTTCATCTAAAAGTTCTGAGTCGCTCATTTGCGCTCCTGTATCTGCATCTTGGGCAGCCATTAACATCGACAGCAGATCGAGCGGCACGTTCTGTTGATGTCGCCGTAGCCCAATCAGATGCATAGCAATTTGCTGCAAGCGATCGCGGTTTTCAATAAACTGTCGATGCGGCTTTGTTGGAACCCACATCGGCATTTTGAACGGAGCGTTGATGCGATCGTTAATAAATTCTGCGGCGCGACGAAACGCTGTGGAAAACGAATCGAGCTGCGCTTCTAACCCCGTGCTAAACAACGCTTCTCCAACAATTTCCAGCGTCAATTGCTGCATTTCTTCTGCAACATCGATCGCACTACCAGTGGGATAGCCTTCCCACCGTCGAACCCGCTCTTGGGCAAAGCGAGTCATAACCGATGCCAATTTTACAATACTTTGCCGATGGAAAGCAGGATTCATGAGCCGTCGTTGCCTTAGCCAGCTTTCTCCCTCGCTAATCAAGATGCCATTTCCCAACAGCAAACTCAACGGTTGATGAACGCTAGGAGCCTTTCGATATGCCTGCCCGTGGCTGGTCAGAACGTGCGCTGCGGCATCAGGATGCACCACAAAATACACGTCCACCCCTGGAAGTGCTTTGAATCGAATCGAGTCACCATAAGTTTTCCAGGCTTGACCAAACGCTCTGAGAGGGTCATCTCGATAGGCTTTTGAGAAGGCAATGTAGCTAGACGGACCAGGCGGGGTTGTTGCTAAAGCCATAATCCTGGACTTTGAATGAATAATGAATGAAATATTTTATTATTCATTATAGCTCCAAGGTGTCCTGTAAGCTGCTACTTGGGTTCTTTCGCTCTTACTCCCTTTCACCAACAGAGCGTAAGAACATAAAAATGTCAGTATTAGTAAATAACTTCACTGCAATCGCTAATTCAAAGACGTGAATCGCAATAGAAACACCTCTATGGTTGGCAAACTAACTTTCTGTTTCCTGCTTGGCAGTGTAGTTTTCCAGCAGAAATTGCTGCAAGTGGGGTTGATTTAAATCGAGATCGACTTGTTGAGCTTTTTCCTGAATTTGCTCGTAAGTTAAGCCTTGTTGAATCGCAGTGGCAATTAAAGCGATTCCACCTGCCCTTGCCCCAGCAGCGCAGTGGATTAAAATTGGCTTTGGTAAATTTTCAGTGGCTCGAATTGCTTCTTTTGTTGATATTAGATCCGGTTCTGAAGATTGTAGGGGAATGTTAGCGTAATCTAATCCTGCTGCTTGTGCTTGCTGTTGTTCGTCGCTGAGGAAACCTGGTTCATCAGGAGAGCGTAAATTCAACACCGACTTAAAACCTTGTTGCGCTGCTTGTTGCAACTGCTCTAGAGTGAGTTTTCCAGCTACGCTCAGCTCGTCGCTCACTTTTTTAGCTATGGGTGCGGCAAATCTAGCATATCGCTGAATATAGTATTCTGTTGGATTGGCGATCGCCTTCACAGATTCGCGTTGACTTACTGCTTTCCGCCATTGCTGCAACCGCGTGAATTCAGGTGGTAGCCCAAAACCGCGATAATGTTCGAGCGCCGACCATCTTTCAAACCAAGGATAGAAGGTGAGATCGACTAAACTAATAGAATTACCAAACCAATACGATCCTTCTCCAGATAGTTTTTCTAAACCCTCTTTTTCAATAAATTCTAGCTGACTGTATAACTCCTGTGCCGCTGCCTTTTGTTGTTGCGGATCTGGAGAACGTAGAAGATTGGAATAAGCCCAGATAAACCGAGTATTAGCAAAATCAATCCAAATTCTGGCTTGCGCTCTATTTACAGGCTCTTTTGGCAACAGTGACGGTTCTGGAAATACTTCATCGAGATATTCATTAATAATTGCCGATTCCCAAACCCGCACATCCCCATGCTTGATTACCGGAACTTTGCCGTAGGGTGAGATCTCTGTAAATCCCGCTGGCTTATTTTGTAGATCGATTTCAATCAGCTCGAAGTCAATTCCTTTCTCTAGTAAAACTAGGCGCGAGCGATGAGCGTAAGGACAAACTGTGGCACTGTAAATTGTGATTTCCGCCATCTGTCAGACCTTCCTTGTTCGAGCGAGAGTTTTTAATTTTAAAAACCAGGTTAAGCAAGTAAAAATAAATTACTCAAAATCTTGGCATTTACTGAACGTAAATTGAATGCGATCGCTACTCTCAGACTGATTCTAGCTTAGCCAAAACAAAAGCGCGCTCTTGCTGCGAGCGGTCAAGTAACAATTACATCTTCAATTTAAATCTAAAAATACAGTAAACTGGTAGTTTAACCGTAGTTAATGAAATTAGTCATAAGTATGACATAGATAACTTAGATAAGCAAGTCTGGCGAGGCAATCCGAAACAACGATAACTTAGTCCATTAAGCACTCGATCGTTTAACTCTTTTATATGATGCTTTCGTTGAGAAGAGCAAAAAATAAGTACGCCCTGCAAGACTTGGTGTACCGCATTTATTTGAATTTGTTAGCGATCGCCTCTATCAGTAGAACTCTGCATTACGAACTGACTACTCCGAACTAATGTTCTGATAGAACTGTAGACGACCAGTACCGACATATTGACCGTTCCTCTGTCCTGCGGCTGGGAAGGTTCTTACCTGGAATAAGTAAATCCCATCGTAAGTAGGATTTCGTTCTGGTTTCAATCCGATTGTGACTGTCTTACCTGCTGGTACTGGTTGAGCGAACGTTACTGTTACAGTCCTGTTTTGGCGATCGCTCGTCACTTTGGATTCTAACGGTTGTCCTTCGCGTTTGGATGTTCCTTCAAAAGTACGGCTACTGTTCTCATCAAAGCTAATATTTTCAGAACCCTGCGTCTGGGTCAAGGTGACTTGTTGGAGTTCCTTAGCAGTAGCAGGTACTTCTAGAGTGAAATAGTACGTTGCTTGCCGAACTTGGACTTCGTTGTAGGTTGTCCTAGCAGCAATCAGACGCGGAGGCTGAATTGAGGTAACTGTGGCTTCGGGTTGAGTTAGTGCTTGGGTTGTAAGTAGAGGTATCGAACACAATCCCGCACCGATCGCTAACAGAGTTTTGTAAAAAGTACGAACGTTTTTCATGTGATTTGAGAGTTAGCAACTTCTATATTTCTTTCGATCGAGTTTTCAACAGAAAATAGCAATTTTATGGCAAATATATGTTAGCTATATAGCCATTTCTTGTTTTTCAACAATAAGAACTTAATTTAAGTCCACAAATAAGCTTTTTATTTGTCACTTTTTCGGTTTTTAGCTTCTATCTCAAGACATAAGATGTTTCATACCTACTCTAAAAAAACGCGATGATACGCTTTGTATTCTAGCAAATTTTCCTAGTTTGACTAGCTCGATATTTCTGAAGTAAACGGATGTTTTTAGCGTAGATTAATTCAAGTTTTTGAGCGATCGCATCTACTTAAATTTTAAACTTAACCTTTGCTATTTCTAAATTTGATGTACCTGCTACCTAGTTTAAAGGTAAAGTAGACTAGCCTTTTTCTACACTAATTCGATAGCATTTTTGGAGTTTATATCCTTTATTATTAGCAGGTTTATTTATAGTAAATTGATGATTTTAACGTAGATTAAACGAACTTTTTTAATCAATACTATTTGAACTAAACCGATGAATTTAACGTAGATTGAAATGGATTTTATTTCTAAAAAAGTTAAAGCATCATTTTGAGACGAAGCCACATCTCTTGCTTACCCTTGTCAGTCTCGATCGCGTTCAACAAAAATCGAACTTTGAACGATCGCTAGAATGCATGAAGATTGGCGAACGTCATTAGCTTATCAAGCAAAAATGACAACAAGATGTCAGCCCTTATGAGGTAGTATGCACCACTGTAATTGCAGGAAAGCGATCGTCAAAAGCTGTTTGAAACTGCGAATGGCGCGATCGCGTTTCTTCGATGCTTGACAACATAGACTGATGCAAAGGTTTCATCCATCACTAATAGTTCTAATAGTCCAAAAATATTACTTGATATTAACCTTCTGTTAACTTAAACTTAATAAACGGTAAACCTACCAAATTACAAACTTATTCAATTCTCCAGCCCTTCACCTACAGGATTCGTTGGATTGACAAGCAAAACTTCTTCCTAATTTCAAGCGGGGGTATCGGTAATGAGCATGATGTTCCTTCACTCCAATGATTGGTTGCACATTGCATTTAGGCTATCACTAGCGTTACTGGTAGGTTGCCTAATTGGAATTAACCGCGAGCGCAAAGGTAGACCAGCTGGGATGAGGACTTTCATGCTCGTCAGTATGGGAGCTGCCCTATTTGTGATGATTCCGTTGCAGGCTGAGGGAGACAGCCCCTATGCCGCGACTAATGCCCTGAGTCGGACAATTCAGGGAGTCACAACTGGAGTTGGCTTTCTGGGCGCTGGGCTGATTTTGCAACAATCGTCCAAGCGTTCTGAAACTCCGAAAGTACGTGGATTAACAACAGCTGCCTCTGTTTGGATTGCCGCAGCACTGGGAGCAGCGATTGGCTGCGGTTTTTGGCAAATGGGGGTAATCGGAGCCTTGCTAACTTTGGTAACACTTAGCGGAGTCAAGCGCGTGCGGCAGTCAGTTTCAGGTCGTCTCGGTCAGGATCGACAACTAACAGATCGAGAGTCAATAGCTGAGATATCCGATTTGGAGCAGGAGTCGCAAGACTAGAAGCGATCGCTCATCTATTTATTATTGACGCTTCCAACACTCAAATTTAAGATTTTTGTGTCATGTGAGAGATCTATGGCATACTTTATCGTGACATAGATACAGTATTACTATCGATATACCGTATTTTATGTTGTATTAATGAAGGAATCGGGGCGATAAGCTATAAGTCACCTGAGCTGTTCGTGAAGACAGTGGAGCAGGAAAGACTGAAATCTAAACTCTAAAATCCAAAATCCAAAATCGTATGACTCAGGCACAGAAACGGAATTCACTCAAAGCAGATCGATTTACGGAGTCGGTGAGTCGGGAAATGACCAGAGTGGCATTACAATACAGTGCGGTGAATCTGGCGCAGGGATTTCCCGATTTTCCTTGCCCGCCTCAGTTGAAAAGAGCTGCTTGTGAAGCAATTGAGACCGATCTCAATTAATATGCCATTACCTGGGGCGATCGCTTGCTGAAATTGCGATCGATCCAAAGAGTCAGCCAAAGCAACTTGAGATAATTTGGCATTGCCTGCTAGCTTGCTTTCAAAGATTTCCGCCAAAAAGAGTCTTAACTTTAACTAACCAAACCATCTAGGAATCAATCGTGACAAGTTCACCAACAGCCGAACTAGACTCGGCGATCGCCGTTCTTCAAGAGGGTGTGACATTCGCGCCACCACTGACAGCACTAAATTTAATTGATAGCTTCCAACAGCAGGTGCAGAATTTGGGCAACAGCGAAGTTGCTAGCAATCTGTCTGCACTCAAACAACTTTTAACGAGCGGTAGCGCCACTGGTGCCGATATCGGTCAAGTTCTGGTGCAGCTCAGTTCCCAAACTACAAGCGCCGCCGAAAGCGCCGATCCAGATATTTCTAGTAAATTGCAGCAATTAGCTCAACTACTGAGTGAGGTCGGCAATTCGCTATCGTAAGTCACAGAAACTCATGCGGCTCCGCGTCCAGGCTCGTTTGCTTGGGAGGACTAGATGTAGTACATATAATCTAACTGCCTGCGGGCAGCGACGCGATCGCATAAGTCTTGGAGCGTATAGTTTTGCCAAACTGCGTTAGCCGCCTGCTCAGCATTGTACCAAATTTCCTCAATTGCGCCTCTTTCCGCCTCTTCGGAAGTGGTCTTCTCTACCGATGGCACGATGTCTAATCCCTCAATACAGCGCAAAGCATCTAGCAACGTAATCTGGCTTGGTTCTCGTGCCAAGATGTAACCACCTTTGGCTCCACGTATACCCTTGATTAGTCCGCCTCGCCGCAAGATTGCCAGCAGTTGATCGAGATAACGCTCTGGGATATCTCGTCTGGCTGCTATCTGTCGAATTTGGAGTAACTGAGCGCTCTGATAGGCATTCGCCAACTCTAGCAGAGCCAGCAGCGCATATTCAGATTTGCTCGAAAGTTCCATGAGGAAAAACTAGCCGGAAAGTACAATGTTTTCACTTTAAGCGACGAGATGACACCAGGAGATGGAAGTGCAGCGATCGCGCAGCTCCAATTAGGAAACAAAGGATGAGTTGATTTGATGCGAACGCGATCGCCTGCTTTGAATTTCCCAGATGCGATCGAAGGAGTTAGTGCGCTTTGTGTAGAGCGCCGATGAAATTGACTTGCACTCACGATTGCTTCCTTTAATCCTGGGTGAGATTAACTTCTTTGGGCAGCAGCTATCGGTTCTAGGTGCTTGCCAAAAGCCAACTGTTCTACCTCCGACCACGATAGAGAGTGTAATTGGCTCCACAACTGCTGCACTCCATTGACAAAATGAATCAAAATATCTCCATTCCAAGCTTGGGAATACAACATCCAACCGCGACGAATCGCTTCATCAACCCATTCCCGCCATCCTCTACCTGGTTTGGTAGGGCATGGTTTTTGTCCAGACTTGACGGCAGAAATAAACAATCCCAAGCCTGGTTTGTTTTTCCAAGTAGCAAGCGCTTGTTGGAAATATTCCAGTGCATCTTTAACGTGAATTGGATAGCGGTTGAGAGCATTGGCTAAACGAGTATTCAGCCGTAAACTCTCGAAAGATTTGCGTGTGAGATTGGAAAGTTCTTGCAGAAGTTGAGTCCTTTCTAGCCGTTCAAAATCCTCACACGTTTGTCGATCGCTAAGTGATTCCTGCCCAGAAAAACCATGCGTATCTTGAGTTACTTTTACACTCATGCTAACTTCCATTTCACTCTCCCCTGGTTCTCCTTGAGGGGTCAGGGGAGTATTAGTTAGATCGTGAATTAGTTGTTTTTGATTAATTATTTGTTGTAAATTGTCCGACGATGGCAAAGCCGATTGACGGTTTTCCCGTTTTCGAGACTGCTGGACTTGGGAGGATGGAGTTGTAGTTCGATTCCCATTCGAGTTTTCCATTTGTTGACGACTAACATAATCTGCTGCATCTTCAAGAGTTTCAAATACCAAGATTTCCCAACCAGTAAACCGCCCCCGTTCATCCTGCCGTCGAGCGCGGATAATATAGCCAAGAGCTTCTAATTCCTTCAGTCCCGATCGCAACGACTCGCGCCCATCGGGTTCAGAAGCATTAATTAAATTGGCGACGATAATCTCCTAGTTGTTGGGCTTGGTCAAAAGGTACGCTAAAATCCCCCTTGCTTTCCAACTTAAGCGAGTGTCGAACAATGATGTTTATCGATTTGAACGTAGGGATGGCGCTTTTTCTGGCAGCGAATAATACTCATAGCTATTGCTTCTAATGAATATAAATAAATCGGACACAGCAATGAAAGATTCTGGTGTTAACTGCATATTCAGCTCTTCAGTTCCACGATTTAGAGAGGGAGCTGCTGCTGGGAAAAGACAATGGATTTGTGTTAGCACTCTATTCATCAGCTAATACTCTTGACTGGATGTTTTGCCTAAGATGAGGCAGAAATTTCCGCAATTTAAATTCAATGGCATAAACAAGAGCGAGCAAGGTTGTGGAATAAATTTACACTCTCGCCTTGTAATTTGTAGCAGACATAAACTTTAATCCCTGTAAAAAAATTGATCTACAGGGTATTTGGATGGCTACAACAGTTTTCTCAACGCTTGTCAAACGCCACCTATGGCTGAGTCACCAAAAATTTCAACTGTTTACGATTCCAAATGGGGATGGTATCAAGTGTGGGTAGAGAACCGCTGTTTGCGAGAAAAAGCGGGTAGCTATGAAGAAGGAAAGAAGATAGCTCGCAAGTATATAGCGGCAGAAAAGCTACGCTCCTCGCATAGAGAATTAGTTTTAGCTGCCTGCACCGAATAACAAGACTGATACGAATATTAGCAGGCATTCTCCGGCACGAGCTGAAAAATGCCTGCTGCTTGAGGATAGATCGCAAATCCCAACTGTAGCAGCAAGCGAACTAAAATTTTTCCAGAACAATCGTGCTGGAATTTAAGTTCTTATTTCCATTACAACTTCCTAAAACTTTGGAGAAATTAAGTAGACAGGTTTGAGGGTTATTCCGATAATTACTGATGGCATTATTATCAATTTATGAAGAAAAATTTGCAATGAATAACTGAAGCTGAGACAATTTAACTACTCTAGCACCTGCAATTCTAAAAGTTGAAAATTGACAAAAACTAGCCAAGCAGAAAGAATTAGTTTCTGGAAGCGGCGAAATTCGATTTTGAGCGATTGCAAGCTAAAATTTTTTCAAAAGTACCCAACAATACTATTATAGAGTGAGCGATCGCTACCAAAACTTATTGTGAATACTTCTGAACGATGCCATGTTATTTTAGTAGTCTGGGCGAAAACCTCTCATCTTTTTGTTCGTCAATTGTAAATGTATTTCAGTCACAAAATTATATCCAAAGGATAGACTATGAAATTTGACATCCCAACTAGCAAACCATAAAAATTTATGCTTGACATCGAAATTACGATAATGGGAGAAGCCAGCTTTGTACCAACTAACAACTCGGCTGTAGCATCCCATCAAAGCCAGCAGTATCCATCTGAGCCTTGCTTGCAAGTCACTATCTTTGTTAGTCCAAAACTAGTCGTGAAAAAGACTCATGCTGAAGTGCAACTTCCCGAACTTAATTGAGATCGAGCTACTCTCACAGTATTTTTTTCGTGGAGTGAATTGCTAGCTAAATGCGGCTGAGATACCTAAAATAATACCCCAAGGCGATTTGCTTTAAAATCGTGACAGCCGCATTCAAACATTTCATCATGAAAGCGATCGCCCATGAGGTTATGACCCAAATCACGCGCCGTATAGTGGCAGAACTCGATCCGGAAGAAATTATCCTATTTGGCTCTCATGCTTGGGGAACCCCTCACAAACACAGCGATATCGATCTATGTGTCATTGTTCCTGATGGCATTCCTGGTTTTGACCGCATTGAGTGGGGAGTTCGAGCATTAAACGCTTTAAATGACTTGACGATTGATGTTGATGTGATGGTAACAACACGCTCTGTCATCGATACCTTCAAAACGGTTCCTGCCTCACTGCAAAGAAAAATAGTAGAACAGGGAAAGCTCTTATATGCAAAAGGCAAAAACAGTCCTGGTGAAGTTTTGGTTGAAAAAAGCGCAACGTGACTTAGCCGTTGCTCTTTAATCCCAGCCCAGGCGAACTTAAGAAAGCCTTCCGAATCGCTGTAGATATTTACAACACTGTGCTAGCTGCCATGCCTCCAGAAATTGTTAGTTAACCAGAAATTGTTAGTTAAATTGAGCGATCGCTTAATAATGAATAGCTGAATAGCAGAGTTCTCAGAACGAACGATGAGTAGGAATTCTAATGCTGCATAGCAACGCAACAATCCAAATAGTATGCTGCTAGAAACTTGCAGAAAAACTTTTTACGAGTATTGGTAAATCAAGGTTTTTCCACACAAGAACAATTGAGATAGCAAATAGCAGCAGCTAGTCAAATACTTAGAAGCAGTTTCTAAGACTGCTGCGATCGTAGCACCTAACGAGAGAGATTTGATTTGAAATACAGAAGCCTCAAAAGATAATTGATGTTTCTACACAACTTTTAGCACATACTAGCTATACAGTTGTTTTACTCTTATTTTGCCTAGTTGAAAAATCAGCTCGAAATCATTCAACTGTTTGTTCCATGAGAGATGTTGTAGAATTGTTGATATAATAATTTCCGCTGCAAAAGTAGCAACATCAACTGTATTAAGAGTAGCCATGATTACACAAGTACTAGATTGTCCTTACTGCCAGGGAACAGATCTTGTTAAAAATGGCAAGACTTCGCAAGGGAAGCAACGCTATCAATGTTGAGAAACAGCTTGCGATGGTCGAACATTCAATGCGCCATTATGCTCCCTTCAGGTCAATCTAGAAAAGTCAAAGAGCAGATTGTAGACATGGCAATTAATGGCAGTGGCATTCGAGATACAGCACGAGTGTTGCATGTTAGTACTAGCACTGTTATCAAAGAATTAAAAAAAGAAACAACAACTATAACAAGTAAATTTATCACTGTTAAAGCAACTGGAGTCCGCATCAGTTGCAGTAGATATTTGTCTAGTGAATCTAAACGAAACAGAGAAACAGAGAGAATCTGAACTAGATGAGATGTGGAGTTTTGTCGGAAAAAAAGCGATATCATTGCGTGGTTGTGGCACGCCATTAACCGTGCAAGCGGAAAAGTCTTAGCTGACATCTTCGGCACTCGTAAAGATCGAGTTTTTCTTCAATTAAAAGCATTGTTACAACCTTTTGGGATTAGCCGCTATTACACTGATGATTGGGGGGCATATGAACGTCATTTAGACACATCAAAGCATGAAGTTGGTAAACAAAACACACAAAAAATAGAAAACAAGCATTTAAATCTCCGCGCCCCGGATTAAACGTTTAGCGCGGAGAACAATCTGTTTTTCCAAGACGGTTCTCATGCACGATCTTGTGATTGGGCTATTGATTAACCGCTACGAGTTTGGCTTGTCAATTTAATCCTTCATCAACACCTCTACAACATCTCCCTTCTTTCTATGTTTTGGATCTTCTACTGCGCTAGATAGAGGCGGATGGCAAATTTCACAATACAGGGGTCGAGAACCATACGTTTCTCGCTCCGTGGGTTGGTTATATTGCTGGCAAATGAATTTATAAAGGCGAGTGTGAATCGTGCGATCGTGAGCGCGAACCGTGTATTCTCGAATGAAAACCTTTTTAGATAGCATAAATTGGCTGATGTTACTAATGTGTGGAAATCTACTGTTGAAAAGTTCACTATAACAATTGTTATTTCTAGATAGCACGTATTAGGTTAGAGATAGAGCTGTTATTTCAATACTATAAAAGTCAAAGTATTAGATCGCTTTGAATTCTATCAAACTCAAACAATCCATGACAAATTTGTAAATATTTCTTGTTGGAAATGAAAAAATAAACAGAATATAGGGTCATCTTCTAGAAACTTAGTAAACAGATAAATAGAGAAAAAGTAGAAGCGCAAAACTATATGAAATTATGCTTTGAGTACTGCACTTTATTTTAGTCAACTCTACTATCAAAAAATCTTGGAATGCTTTCTGTTGTTTTTATATCTAGATTGAGAAGCAATAATTTGCTATTCTCCTACTACAATAAACTACAAATTAGAATGCTGCAATTCTTGTCATGTTACCTCGTCAAAAATATCGACAAATCTGAAATTAACTATCATCTACACTTAACAGATTTGGTAGTCTTGGTTTACTATTCACATTTCCAGCATAGTTTTCATACAGCGTTCTTACATTATGCCCCGTTAAAACAGCAACCGTGACCGGATTCATCCCTAAATCGAGAGCATGAGAAACTAGCGTACTTCTCGTCGAGTAAGGCTTGCGATAGTCAATTTCTAGTCGGGTCAGTACTGTCTTCCAAGCTCTTTTTCTGAAATTACAATCATTAATAGGCTTACCAGTTGGACTCGTAAAAACCAAATCATCAGGTTGAAAATTGAGCGGTCTTCGAGCTAGTAATGTTGTTTGAAGTGTAAAATTCAAAGTTAGAGTCCTGGCTCGGTTATTTTTAGTTGATTTCCTAGTACCACGACTTAGGCTCTCACCGATCCAAACACTCGAACAATCGTCGCTTATATGCTTCCATCTCAAGCCAATTGCTTCAGCAGTACGACAGCCTGTACTAAATAGGAATTATACATAATCAGCATAGCAATGGTAATAGCGATCGTTCCTGAATGCCTGAATAATGGATCTGATTTCTTCCTGAGAAAATGGTTTAGGTGGTTGCTTAGGAGAGACTCTGATACTTTTAATTACAGTCGCCCAAGGATTTTGACTGATAATTCCCTGCTTTTCTCCCCATTGCCACGCTGCTTTAAGTAAACCTACCCATTCCTTGAGAGTACGGCTGCTGATGTGCTGCTTCAAATATTCGATGAACTTATGTGCATCCTCTATTGATATTGCCTCTGCTGCTTTGTCTCGAAAGTATTTGTCCACATGCTTGCTAGTAGCACTGTACTTCATTAGCGTTTTAGGATCGACCTGCTTCGACTTTGCCGAGGTGAATTGTTCAAACAAATCTATAGCTGGTATTTTCAAACTTTTTTGCTGCTTGTATCGTCTCAAGCTAGCGTCGAAGTGACCGCTAATAATATCTAACTCAATTTGACGCGCTTTCTGCTGAGCAAATTTCTGATTTACAGCTGAATCAGGTAGCCCCAGAGTCAGTGCATACCTTCTCCCCTCATGAGTCCACCGCAACCTTAGCCAACCTTTATCTACTCCAACTTTGACTGTTCCCTTAACTTTGTCCATCTGCCTTGTCTACCACTTGTCTACCAATCTATGACCATAAGTGTTCAAATCTGACCACTTTGGAAGTGTTTATTGAGAATGGCAATGTGACTGAAATCAACCTGGCGTAAGTATCAAAGGCTGATGTAGAAAGGGTTTCAGGGGATGGACGTAACTGGATTCGAACCAGTGACCTCTACGATGTCAACGTAGCGCTCTAACCAACTGAGCTATACGTCCGTGTGATTTTGACTTTTCTAAGGATAACATATGAGACACCTTTGGGACACATGAGAGAAATAAAACCTATTAACCATAACAGCTCGATACAGCTTAAGTTCAGCTTTGGAGGCAAGCGATACAGCTTTAACCCGATCCCTGGTGGAGACCATAACAATAAACGGGATATTGCAACAGCGGTATAGTATCAGAACGATAGTTAACTCCTACACTTTCCTGAACTTTTTGGGATTGACAGAGCGTGAGATTACTTCTGAATTGACAAGTTTTTAGTATCAGTCGAGAATAAGCCGAAAGTAAAGATGTAGGAAGTCATACTTGCTCGCCTATAGCAGTTCTAAATGATTTGTAAAGTCTGCTTCTAGCCTGCGGCAGGCTAGAAGCCTGCTCCACGTTCATGAATCAAATAGGATTGCTATATATCTCTATTAGTAGTGATAGGAGTGCAAGTTTAGCTATCATGGTTTGAGTTCTTTCTGGACTAGCTGCATACGCAGATGAAGATAATTACCAAGACTTTTTCTCCCACTCATCGACCCGAATCGAGTTACTTTTACAGAAAATCTGAATGAGAATGTCTTAAGAATTTATGTAATTTTTGTCCGGCTCTGTCAAGATTCTCGGAGCAGTAAATTGCTGCTATACTCAACTAGATTTTTTCATCATCGTTTGGCAATGCCTTAATATGTGAATTGTAAAGGGGGAAACTAATGTTAGCTGACACTTGTGATATTCTGCGTTCGATCGCTTGATTTTGACTTTCTGCCAAATACTAATTTTAGGTGTGAGCAAAGTGCTGATGCGCGAGCAAAATCTGCTGCTAATAACTCGACTAAAAAGCTGTAGCTACTACTATATTGGCGTACTCAAAAAGTATTTATCTAGAACTCCTCAATGGTTATTTATGTATGTATTTGGTCGCTTTAGCTCGATCCAAATCATGATGTTAAATTACTATCAGCGTCAACGAACCGCTAAAGTCTACGAGGAAAAGGATTCGGTGTTTAGTCACCTCAATACTGATGAAGTAGTTAAATCTTTAATCGCTGACGGATTGTACTTGGGGATTCATCTACCAGATAGCTGGGTGAGAGAAATCCGTGAGTTTGCAGAGCGTAATAATTGCTACGGAGACGGGAATTTACGCTTGAGTTTTGCTTATCAAGAAAGGCTAGCGGCGCAGAGTTCATACGGTCAATCTTTTCGACTAGGGAAATATTACAATGCCAGCTTGCTATGTCCAGCAATTGAGAAACTGGCTCGCGACCCAAAGCTATTAAATATTGCTGCGAAATATTTAAAAGTAGAATCGGTTCATGCTGGTAGTTGGCTGTGGTGGAGTTTTCCCCCAACAGCAGCAATTTATGAATCTACGGCTGCGATTGGGCAAGTGTTTCATCACGACCTTGAAGATTACCGTTGTCTTAGATTTTACTTCTACTTAAGTGACACTACCTTAGCTAATGGACCGCATGTATGTATTCGTGGCAGTCATCGTCAGAAAAAACTTGCCTATCTTCTCAGCTTGTGGCGGTTGCGTTCCGAGCAAGATGTGATTGATTACTACGGTACTTCTAGGATTGTGACAATTTGTGGTCCGGCGGGGTTTGGCTTTGTGGAAGATCCATTTTGCGTTCACAAAGGATTGCCACCAACGAAGGGAGATCGGCTGATTTTAGCGATACATTTCTCTATCAACGACTACGGGGTGTTAGGCGATCGGGATGACCGAGTTCGTCGCGGCGCAAGCCCCTAAATTCTATTTATGGGGATAAGCCGCAGGCGAATTCATTCGCCGTCAAGTTTCTTTCTGATTTTGAATATACTGTTTGATTACGTTCAGGGGCGCACCTCCAACAGTAGCGACAAAGTAGGAGTTAGTCCAAAGAGTAGGAAGCCTGCTTTTTAGGTGCGGAAACTCTTGCCGTAGATAACGGGAGGACGCGCCTTTGAATCGCTTAACTGCCTTGTGTACTCCGAACTGCGGGTCTATATCAACCAGCAAGTGTACGTGGTCGGGCATGATTTCCATTTCTAGAATCTCTACCATAATCTCTTTAGCTATTGATAGTAGGATTTCTTTTAAGCGAGTATCCACACCATCTTTTAGTACCCGTCGCCTATACTTCGGACACCAGATTATGTGGTACTTGCATGAATAAACAATATTTTTATTAGACTTGAAATCGCTGGTCAAGATTGATACTTGTGTTATTTAGCTACAAGCTGTATAATATCACAAGTACATAACTAAGTTAATGTGTACCAGACAAAAAGGCTAAATCTAGAGAAAACAGAACAACTATATGTACTAGCAAGAGCTGCGGGAGAATTGTACAGTCGTACCCTTGCTACTTACTGGCGAATAGTCAGAAAGAAAGGTATATTTTTGTCTCAATACGGGATGGAAAAACTCTGTATTTCAAACCAGTTACACGCTCATACTTCTGATGCAATAGTTGGCAACTTCTACAGTAGTATCAAGTCTGCTAATGCCAGAAAGAAAGCGGGTTCTACCGAAGCTAAATACCCTCGTCGTCGCAAGTATTTCTACAAAATCACTTGGAAGTCTGCTGCAATCAAGGTAAAAGACGGATTACTTCATTTGTCTAATGGCAAGGGTAATCCAGCTCTAGTTATACCTTGGCAATGGAACAAACCAAAACAAGTAGAAATTGGCTGGAAAAAAGGCAAAGGCTATCAACTAAGAGCTACTTATCCCACTACTGCCATAGCCAGCCCAACAGGAGAAAAAGTAGCTGCTATCGACCAAGGCGAAGTTAGAACTGCAACCGTATATGATGGTGAAAATACCACAATATACAGTGGTAGATTAATGCGTTCTAAGGTTAGGTATAGAGCAAAAACTATAGCTAGAATTGATGCGAAAATTTCAAAAACCAAGAGAGGAAGCAAAAGGAGGAAATCGCTTGTTGCCACAAAACACAGAATAATTCGACAATTGGATAATCAAATCAACGATATTCTGCACAAGCAGTCTAGCCACCTTGTTTCCACCCTATTTAAGGCAGGGGTGCAAACGGTTGTGATTGGCGATATACGGGATATCAGAAGCTCGATTAAGTATGGCGCAAAAACTAATCAAAAACTGCATTCTTGGAGTTTTGGCAAGTATCGATGGATGGTGGAGTACAAAGCCGAAAAACTTAGCATGAAAGTTGTACTTCAAGACGAAGCCTACAGCTCCCAAACCTGTCCAGCTTGCGGCAAGCGGCACAAACCATCTGGGCGCACGTACACTTGTAAATGTGGTTTTCAATTCGACCGCGACGGAGTTGGTTCGTACAACATCCGAGCAAAGTATCTGGGGAACTTTGGTTCCCCCGTAGTTGGCATTATGGCGATGCCCTCTGGTGTGAGATTTGTCCCTCATCTCCAGTGTCGCTTAAATATCAGCAATGGTGTTTAAGAATCCCCTGCTTTTAGCGGAACGAAGTGAAGCGAAAGCATGGGGAGTCGTCAATCTTTGTTGTTGAACTCTAGCCAGCTGACTTCAAAATAGTCTCTACTTTTATGCGACCATACTTAACTTCACGTCCAGAACGAAGATATAAAAGATACATGAGATCGGGAATATTTGAATACAGAATCTATTGCTGGCAATTCTTCCAACTTGAACTTTCTTGCTGCTCAATTATTTATCAGACTATCTATAGGTAATAACAATCCTAAAATTCCTCCTGTTGATAGTAGTAAATTAATCTTACTTAAGCAGTGCGCTTATGAGTTTTGTCATTGACTATTCCACTTGTATGAAGACAAGAGACTACGAATCGAGGCATTCTGATGGGAAGGCTATTCACTATCTTCCAATCCTCTTGACATAGTAGAAATCGAGTAAGTCAGGAAAGAGATCTCATGGGATACTACGACTTTGACGACCACTTCTGGTCACCAGAAGAAGTTTGTGCGAAGCTACCAAGACAAAAGGCTGCTCAAAAATTACCTAGATTTTGGCAGTTCATAGAAGTCTTAAAAAATAGCTTACTAGAGCGGCGCAATTAAAACTATACGATTGGGTATGAGTTCGATTTATAAACTACGAGCTATTTCTGTACATTAAATATACAGTTAAATGACCACCAGAATAGCGGTTGTGGTGCAAAAAGGGGTGGGTCAAAATAATGTTCTCTAGAAAACTATTTTGACCTACGTTCAAGTGGCAACTATCTCAAGTGTGAAATTATACTGCTGGGCTGGCGTTGAGATTTGAGATATTCACTGTCGTACAGAAACCTAAACAATTAAATTAGAAAGGGGATAAGTGTCTGGAGTTGCAAAAGGAGATACTTTAGAAGTAAGTCAAAATTATTGCTCAAATTTTTGGAGTTACTGCCTACTCTGCTTCTACACCAGTAGTTATTCTGTCTGCGATAATTTTTAGCAACCCAATCCTTTCGTTTCACTATAACTGCTCGCTGTCACTGTATTACTCTGAAAATCTGTGTTTAAGTATCTTCCGCCTCTCAACGAGCATAACCTTCCTTATCCCGATACCATTCACCCAATCGTGGTGCATTTCGCGATCGCTATGGTGCTGTTTGCAGTATTTTGCGATCTCCTGGGGTATTTCACCAAAAATTCCAAATTGTATGAAGTCAGTTGGTGGAATCTGACCTTCGCAACAGTTTCGATCTTCATTGCAATTATTTTTGGACAAATTGAGGCAGGTCTGGCAGAACCTTACGCTGCATCTGTTTCAACGCTGAATGCTCATACAATTTTGGGCTGGTCGCTCTCAGGAATTCTAGCAGTCGTCACCGCATGGCGCTACGTGATCCGGTTGCAGGAAAGACCGCAGCTACCCCTTCCTTATCTCGCAGCGAGCGTGCTGCTAGTTGGGCTAGTTTGTATTCAGACATACCTGGGCAGCTTACTCGTGTGGGTCTATGGCTTGCATACGATTCCTGTCGTAGAGGCAATCAGAGGAGGTATATTATGAATCCAGACTTACTGGAACAGTGGGGTAGCTTGGGAGTTAATGGGTTGCCCTACCCAATTCCCATCCATCCCAATCTGGTGCATCTAACGCTAGGGTTATTCATTGTAGCGATCGCCTTTGACATTGTAGGGGTACTGTTTCCCGTCGAGAAAGCAGTTTTTAAGTTTCTAGCAATTCCCGTTACCCGCTCGGCGCTGTTTGATGTCGGTTGGTATAACCTTTTAGCATCGGCGATCGTGACCTTTTTTACGGTTATGGCTGGTGTGTTTGAAGTTGCTTTGGCTGTACCGCTAGCGGATGTCACCAGTGCCTGGGGGCTTCATGCCTTGGAAACGATGATTCTACACGGTGTAGGGGGGGTGATGATTTTGACCTTAATCGTGGGAATGACCGTTTGGCGAGGCTTTCAACGCTATCAGTGGCGCAAAGACATGGCAAGACAGGTACAGTGGAGTTATCTCGCTGCTGGTTTATTTGTTTTTGCTCTGATGTTTGTGCAGGGAACGCTGGGCGCACATCTGGGTGCCGAATTTGGCATTCACGTCACAGCGGATCAAATGCTGCACTTAGGCGAAAATCCCAATCAACTCTAGGGAAGGCAAAAGGCAAAAGGCAAAAGTCAAAACAGGAGTCAGGAATCAGAAGCTATAATTTTTCTCCCTTGTCTCCCTTGTCTCCCTTGTCCCCCTTGTCCTTTCAGCTCCCTCAGCTCCCGAGAGCATCATAAGCTCTCTTCTCCCTGCCTTCTCCTCTCAGTTCGCTGTTCTAACTATGGTGCGATCGCTGTCATGATGAAACTTCGTGCAATTCTAATAATGACGGTCTATGCCATCCTGGTCGCTATGACAAGCTTGTGGATGGCGAAGCAATCCTATTCTTGGTTTCCGCCAGAAGCAGCAGCAGAAGCAAAGTTGCTAGACGATCTATTCAGTCTCTTTACTGGGTTAGGCACATTCATTTACTTAGGTGTAATTGGACCTTTCCTTTACTCGTTGGTTTTTCATCGAGCCAGTAAGTATGACATGAGCGATGGTCCCCCGATAGAAGGCAACACCTGGCTGGAAATTATTTGGACGGCAGTACCATTAGTTTTGGTGTTAACACTTTCCTTTGTGAGCTATCGGACTTACGAAAAAATGGCGGTGCGGGGTCCGATGGAACTGGTACACTTGCATATGCCTCAGATGATGCAGCCTGCTTACGCCGAACCCTTTGACAGCAAGCCTCAGCAGGAAATTCAGAATGCAGTAGAAACCGCTCCCATCGAGCAAATTGACGTGACCGCTAAGCAATGGGCATGGATTTTCCATTATCCAAAACAGGATATCACCAGCACTGAGTTACATTTACCAGTCGATCGCCGCGTGCGATTTACGTTGCGATCGCAGGATGTGTTGCACGGCTTTTACATTCCGGCATTTCGCCTGAAGCAAGATGTCGTTCCTAACCACGAAATCGATTTTGAACTGACTCCTGTGAAAACTGGAACCTATCGCCTGCGCGATTCGATGTTTAGCGGGACTTACTTTGCCGCAAATCAAGCAGATGTCGTCGTTCAGCCATTCAACGAATATCAACAATGGCTTGCCGATGCTGCCGCTGGGTCGCCCACACCTGCCTTTAATCGGGCTGCTTTTGAGTACAGCCGAGCCAACGATCGCTCTGGGACAACGAAAGACAAGGTAGCCGTTCGCGGTTGGGACACTATCCCACCTGCATCGCCACCTGTAGTAAATTATGCCCCTAAGCACGAACCGAATAGTCCACCTGCCTGATGTAACCAAATAATTTGTAATTCGTAATTCATAATTCGCGATCGTGAGTTTCGCAATTTTAACTTTTGACTTTTGACTTTTAACTTGCTTAATAACTTATGACAAACATCTCGATCGAGGCTCCAGAAGCCGTGCGCGGACAGCCATACCCAGGCGCACCCGATAACTGGAAGCGATTCTTCACCTTCAGCACCGATCACAAAGTCATTGGCATTCAATACATCGTCACATCGTTCTTCTTTTTCCTAATCGGTGGCACGTTGTCGATGATTATGCGGGGCGAACTGATTACCCCCGATGCCGATCTGGTCGATCGCACTGTTTATAACGCGCTGTTCACAATGCATGGCTCGATCATGCTGTTTATGTGGACGTTCCCCGTTTTAGTGGGATTGGGAAATTATCTCGTGCCACTGATGATTGGAGCGCGAGATATGGCATTTCCTCGGCTCAATGCGGTTTCGTTTTGGATGGTTCCTGTAGTAGGCATTCTGATGCTAGCCAGTTTCCTAGTACCAGGAGGTCCATCGCAGTCGGGATGGTGGGCATATCCGCCTGTGAGTTTGCAAAACCCGACTGGCAATCTGCTGAACGGACAGGTGTTATGGATTTTGGCAGTGGCAATTTCGGGGGTATCTTCCATCATGGGTGGGGTGAATTTCGTCACTACCATCTTCAAAATGCGTGCGCCAGGAATGACTTGGTTTAGAACACCTGCCTTTGTCTGGTCGGTGCTGGCAGCACAGTTAATTCAACTGTATGGACTGCCTGCCCTAACTGGAGGGGCAATCATGCTATTGCTCGATCTCACGATCGGCACCAGTTTTTTTGCACCAGAGCGGGGCGGTAATCCCATCTTATACCAACACTTTTTCTGGTTTTACTCCCATCCGGCAGTCTATGTGATGATTCTGCCAGCATTTGGGATGTTTTCCGAAATTCTGCCCGTTCATGCCCGTAAGCCCTTATTCGGCTATCGGGTGATTGCGGCATCATCGATCTTAATTACGGTTGTCAGTGGTTTGGTGTGGGTGCATCACATGTTTGCCAGTGCCACCCCTAGTTGGATGCGGATACTCTTCATGGTGACATCGATGCTGGTTGCCATTCCTTCCGGCATTAAAGTCTTTGGCTGGGTGGCAACGATTTGGGGTGGGAAGATTCGCTTCACCACGCCGATGCTGTTTGCGCTCGGTGGTATTAGTAATTGGTTATTTGCGGGAATTACCGGAATTTTTCTGGCTTCTGTGCCGATCGATATTCACGTCAACAACACTTATTTTGTGGTCGGACATTTCCATTACGTGCTGTATGGCGCGATCGTCATGGGCATTTATGCCGGAATCTATCACTGGTTTCCTAAAATGACCGGACGCATGTATTATGAAGGGCTGGGTAAACTGCACTTTGCCTTGACCTACCTGGGAACGGCGTTAACCTTCCTACCGATGCACCCTGCTGGATTGATGGGAATGCCCCGCCGTGTTGCATCCTACGACCTGGAATTTGCCTACTGGAATGTTATAGCAAGTATTGGCGGTTTTCTGTTGGGGCTGTCTACGCTACCATTTATTCTCAACATGGTGAGTTCTTGGATTCGGGGCGAGAAAGTAGGCAACAATCCCTGGCGGGCATACGGTTTAGAGTGGCTTACCTCTTCACCACCAACCGTGGAAAACTTTGAAGAAACACCGCTTGTGGTTTCGGGTCCCTACGGCTACGGTAGGAACCAACCCTTGGTAGGGAACATTCCCAATCCAGGCTTGACTCAATTTCCTGAATCTCTGACGCAGCAGCAAACATCATGACAGCAGAAAGAGCGATCGCGCAAGATACTGAAGCTAACGTTCGACAGCACCAGGAGCATGACGCAGCAGGCAATAGTAAGTTTGGCTTTATCGTGTTTCTGCTGTCGGAAAGTGTCATTTTCCTGAGCTTCTTTACGGGTTACATTGTCTACAAAACCACTACCCTAGACTGGTATCCACCAGGTGTGACTGGCTTGGAAACCAGAGATCCATTCATTAATACGCTCGTGCTGGTATCCAGTAGCTTTGTCATCTACGTGGCTGAGCGTTATTTACACGATCAAAAACTGTGGGGCTTTCGCCTATTTCTGTTAGCTACTATGGCGATGGGTAGCTATTTCCTCTTTGGGCAAGCTGTGGAATGGCGCAGTTTACCATTTAGCTACCAGTCGGGTTTGTTCGGTGGTACGTTCTTTTTATTAACTGGATTTCATGGCTTGCACGTTCTCACCGGAATTCTGCTGCAAACATTAATGTTGGGGCGATCGTTTATCCCGGGTAACTACGATAACGGTTATTTTGGTGTTGAAGCAACGTCCTTATTCTGGCACTTTGTCGATGTCATTTGGATCGTGTTGTACACGCTAATTTATGTTTGGCAGTAGGAGAGTCCTATGATAATTGACGACCAATACTATGACGTAATTATTGTTGGTACGGGTGCAGGCGGCGGGACGCTGGCGCGCAAGCTGGCATCAACTGGTAAAAAGATCTTGCTGCTCGATCGCGGAGAACTGATCCATCGTGAAAGTTCGGAGTTGGTCGATACAGAAGTTTTTAAAAAAGAGCAATTTCACGCGCCAGAACCCTGGTACGACAACGCAGGAGAACCGTTTTATCCGCAAACGTATTATGCAGTTGGTGGCAATACAAAAATCTGGAGTGGCGTTTTGCAGCGAATGCGCGAACGTGATTTTGAGCAAGTACAGCATCAGGGTGGGGTTTCTCCGGCATGGGCGTTGAAATATCAGGACTTTGAGCCTTACTACACCGAAGCTGAGAAGTTGTATCAAGTACACGGTAAAATCGAAGATGACCCCACTGAGCCACCCCATAGCCAAGCCTATCCTTTTGGGGAAGTTGCTCATGAGCCGATGGTGCAACATATTGGTGACACTCTTTCTCAGCAGGGGTTGCATCCCGTTCATTTGCCGCTAGGGTTGGGCAATCGCGGTAGAACCGATGCTGAAGACACCGGAGTTAGCCCCATCCTCAACAGCGAAAACGTGACGCTTAAAACCTCTGCTCAGGTTGTTTGTCTGCATACCAACCCATCAGGATCTCAGATTAAAGCAGTTGAAGCAAAAATTGGCGAACAGTCCTATTTATTTTTAGGCAATATTGTAGTGCTTGCCTGTGGTGCTGTGAACTCGGCGGCATTGCTGCTGCGGTCTGCCAACGAAAAACACCCTGATGGAATTGCAAATGGCTCCGGTCAGGTGGGGCGAAATTTGATGAAACAACTGCTGTCGGTTGTGGTGCAGTTAACCTCTACCGCTAATTCTGGGTCGTTTTCCCGCACGCTAGGGCTAAACGATTTTTATTGGGGAGATAAAGATTTTCCGTATCCGATGGGTCACGTACAAAACTCCGGTGGCATTTTTCAAGATGTCATTTTTGCCGAAGCACCACCAATTTTATCGGCATTATCTAGGCTGATGCCAAGTTTCGGCTTGCGACAGTTGGCAACTCATTCAATCGGTTGGTGGTTGAAAACAGAAGATTTGCCCGATCCCAACAATCGCGTTCGCTATGTGGGAGACAAACTGCGAATTGATTACACGGCGAATAATGTAGAAGCGCACGATCGCCTAGTATATCGTTGGGTTGATGTATTAAAAAGCGTCGAGCAGTCTCAGCCCAATGTCTTTAACCGCACGACCCATCCGCGCAGCGATATGCCCGTACAAGTTGTAGCTCATCAGTGCGGCACTTGTCGGTTTGGGGAAGATCCGGCAACATCGGTATTGGATCTAAACTGTCGCAGCCACGAAGTGCAAAATCTCTATGTCGTAGACAGCAGTTTTTTCCCTTCTCACGCCAGTGTTAGTCCTGGCTTGACTGTCATTGCAAATGCTTTGCGGGTTGGCGATCGCTTAATCGAGCAGTTGAAGTAAGGCGTTGCTGAATGAAAAATATAGCCTTTTTCAATTCGATGAAATACAAGATCTGTAGGGGCGCACAGCTGTGCGCCCCTACGAATGTATCGCATCATAACGAGAATCGCTATAAAGCAGTTGAGGCTAATCTCTTAGCAAAGTATTAGCCTTAATTGATTAACATCGCGATGATTTTGATAAACCGCTAACCTAATTTTTTTTCAACACCACCACAGGACAATGAGCATAGCGAATCACTCGTTCTGCTACTGAACCGAGAAAAAATCGACTCAAGCCAGTTTTGCCATGCGATGGAATCACAATTAAATCGGCATTAATCTCCTTAGCATAGTCGAGAATCTCCGAACTGGGGTCGCCAACAGCAACGCCAATATGAACTCCTTCAAACTCCGAAGCTTTAAATCGTTTGTTCAAAGTCTCTTTTACGTGCTGCTGGCGCGAGCGATCGTCTAAAGTATTCCACATCGCCCCAGGTTCAGCTGGATGCAGGTGAGACAGAACGTGCAGAACATATAAATGACTTGCATCCTTCACAAATTCTCGCGCTGGAGATAGTGCCGCAAAAGACTCTTCTGAAAAATCGATCGGAACTAAAACTCGGTCTTTCTGTAACCAACTCATGATTTTAAATTGGTAATTGGTAATTGGTAGTTGGTAGTTGCTCCCTGCTCCCTGCTCCCTAATAACTGCTCACTTAAACACGGGCATCTTTCCAGTTTGGAGGCGCTGCATGTAATCTTGTAAATCGGCGGCAACTTTGTTTGACAATAGGAAGCAGCCCAAGATGTTAGGGAAAGCCATGGACAAAATCATCATGTCGCTGAATTCTAAGACTGCACCGAGGTTGACGACAGCGCCGACAAACACGAAGAAAACAAACAGTGCCTTGTAAACTAAAGTGGTGCGATCGCCAAACAAGTATTCCCAACTGCGTTCGCCGTAGTAACTCCAAGAAATCATCGTGGAGAAAGCAAACAGAAAGATGGCGATCGCTAGTACGATTGGAAACCAGCTAATCGCGGAAGCAAAAGCAACATTTGTGAGTTGCGCCCCGTCTGCTTTGGTGTCGGTGTAAACACCTGTAATCACCACTACCAAAGCTGTCATGTTACAAATCACGACAGTATCGATGAAAGGTTCGAGTAATGCCACAATCCCTTCGCGGATCGGTTCTTCGGTACGGGCGGCGGAATGGGCGATCGCTGCCGAACCGACTCCTGCTTCATTCGAGAAAGAGGCACGGCGAAATCCTTGCACCAATACCCCAATAAATCCTCCGGCGAGCGCTTGTGGGAAAAAGGCTTCTCGGAGAATTGTGCCAACTGCACTGGGAATCTGAGGTATGTTCGTCAAAATAATGAATAAAGAGGCGAGGATGTAGATCAAGCACATTGCTGGAACCAGTTTCTCAGCCACCGAACCAATCCGCTTGATGCCACCAATAATCACTAAAGCAACTAATACAGCCATGACTAAACCGTAGAGCCAGTTTCGCCCCTGCAAAAAGGGTATGACTCCCGATACCGCAGCAAAGGACTGGTTTGCCTGGAACATATTGCCACCACCGAAAGACCCACCAATGCAAAACACAGCAAATAGTGGTGCTAGCACTTTACCCAAAGGACGCAGTCCCAGTTCGCCCAAGCCACGCGATAGGTAGTACATCGCCCCGCCGGAAACGCTACCATCCGGCTTGACAATACGATACTTCTGTCCCAAAGTACACTCAACGAACTTACTGGACATCCCTAACAACCCTGCGACAGTCATCCAAAACATTGCCCCAGGACCGCCTAACTGAATGGCGATCGCTACCCCAGCAATATTTCCTAAGCCCACTGTTGCCGATAGTGCCGCTGATAGCGCTTGAAAATGAGTGACTTCTCCTGCTTCTGCTGGATTATCGTAATGTCCTTGCACGACAGAAATCGCGTGACCGAAAGCACGGAAGTTGATGAAACTCATGCGGATTGTAAAAAATACCGCACCAATAATCAACCACAGGACGATAAACGGCATTCCGCCAATGCTAAAGAACAGAATTTGAGACAGCGCTGCTACTAGATAGGAAAAGATAGCATCAATTGCCCCTAAGATTCCTGTCGGCTTACCGTCAGCAGCGTAAGCCGTGCTAGGTATGGCTAGTAACGCTAAACAAAGCCAAGGATATTTTCTCAGCCAATTTAAAAGCTTATGGTGATTCATCAGCGTTTCTTAATTGTGAGTGTTAGCAAAAAATCCTTAATTTTAAGAAAATATAACTTTAGGTCGCAATTAAACTGTTCTTAAGACACAATTTTTTAGCATTTATCAAAAATAAGCTGTAGTATATACTTCCAAAGATAGATATATTGCGATGTTTGGGAATTAGTCACTGGTAGTTGGTAACTGGTAGTCAAGCGTTAGAATTACTTAAGTACTTGACTAATAGATCGCTCTCACAATTCACTCGTACGGGCGGGTTTCACCGCAGAATTTCCAGTCCTAGACTCGGTATTCTCAACATTAAACCCGCCCCTACAACTCACGACTCACTTTTAATATGCCAACAGCTTTGATTACTGGTGCTTCTGCGGGAATTGGTGCTATTTTTGCCCATGAGTTAGCTTCTCGACAAACGGATTTAGTTTTGGTGGCTCGTTCCGCTGATAAATTGCAACAACTGGCAGCTCAGTTACAAGCACAACATCAAATTCAAGTCTACGTCCTCGTCCACGACCTAACTGTACCAGAAACAGCTACAGCTATATACAATACGGTAACGGAAAAGGGATTAGAGATCGATCTATTAATCAATAACGCTGGCTTTGGAGATTATGGCGATTTTGCCGAACGAGATGGCGATCGCCAAGTCAGAATGGTACAGTTGAATGTTTTAGCGTTGGTAGACTTGACTCACAAATTTTTACCAGGAATGCGCCAGCGTCGATCTGGAGGTATTATCAATCTTGCTTCTACTGCTGCATTCCAACCGATACCTTACTTTTCTGTTTATGCAGCTAGTAAAGCTTTTGTCCTCAGTTTTAGCGAGGCATTGTGGGCAGAAAATCGCAAGTATAACGTGAAAATTTTAGCTGTTTGTCCTGGTCCAACAGACACAAAATTCTTCCAAGATGCTGATTTTCCCTCTACTTTTTCAGAGACGATCGCTAAAAATTATATTTCACCTCAGCAAGTTGTCAAAGAATCACTTCAAGCTTTAGAAAAAAACCGTTCTTCGATCGTTCCGGGACTGACAAATAAAATTAGTGCTAATGCTTATCGATTTTTACCGCGCCAAGCTTTAGTCAGTTTAGTTGGAAAAGTGTTTAAGCTTAGTTGAGTTTTTGTTGTCAGGGAACAGGGAACACTTAATTCCGAATACCCGACTACTCGAATTATCAATAATCTATTGCCAACTACCAACTATCCATTATCAATTACCGATTACATATACCGCGTTAATTGGACGCGATAGCGCTCTTTTTTCGTGACGGCGACTTCTCCCACTTCTAATCGTCCTTTGCCGCGAATAGCGATTAAATCTCCAGTTTTGACTTGAGTGCTGGATTGGCTCATTTCTTTCCAGTTAACGCGCACGTCTCCACCTTCGATCAAATCTACCATTTTGCTGCGGGACATCCCAAACCCAGCAGAAGCGATCGCATCTAATCGTAAAGAGGCTTCTACTGTTGTTAATTCCTTTTTTTTCGGTTCTTTAATTCTTAATTCGCTCAGCTCGATCTGCTGAATTTTGACGGGAACGGAACGCACTTGCTTTAAATTCATTGCTAAGAATTCTACTAATTCTGGTACAACAATTGCTTGCGCTCCCCGTTCTCCCAACACAATAATATCGCCAGTTTTGTCCCGTACAATTCCCGTGCCTAGCATCGCCCCTAAAAAGTCGCGATGGGTAGCAGTATCAAATAGAAAGTTCCCGGCAATATCTATTGCTGCTACTGTCACTTGGGATGAATCGAGAGGGACTTCCGCACGAGCGATCGCTAATCGTTGCCGTTCTGCTTGAGGATAACCGCCCCAAGCTACTAATTGTACGTCAGTCAAACGACTAAAAATTTGCTGACTCTCAGCTAACTCTGGGGGCGATAAAAAATCAGTGAGTACCACTTCCCAAGTTTTGATTGCTTGCTCTGCTAGATCGATAACACGAACGATAGCTTCTCGATTTTCTACACCTTTTAATAAGTCTTCTCTCGGCAACATCTTAATTTTCTAACCTTTAGTTGGCTATATATGTTCTATATTGTTTGACACTTATTGTTATCTGCATAAAATCCAACTGCTGTCATTTCTTTTATTTTTGGTACATGTGTTAGCAGCATAGACTTTGCGAGAGGCTAAAACTCGATCGTGTTTCGATCTCCAGCCCGTTTTCCTATGCAGATATCCTAACACTAGTCATCTGTTACCAACATTGCATTTGCTCCTTACCTTCACGAACAGCACAGCTCCACTCTTTTCGCCCAGATAGTTCTATGTTATATTTTACACAAATATTTCTTGCGTAAAGAATAGATGTTAACAGCAAAAAACTCAATTCTATTCTGTATCTAGAGATACTTTTATCGCAAGATAAAGAATATGATAATTGGACTGTTTGCAGTATAAAATATTTCTCAAGTCTTTCTAAGATTAAGTAATTATGGCGTTGGTGTTCTTCAGCGATCGCCATCTGGGTGTAGCTCATCGCGTCTAAAGATGCAGACCTTGAAGCGGCGAGCATCATTGGACATGGACTGATTATCGATCTTCTGGGTGCTATAGCAGTTCTAAATGATTTGTAAAGTAGGCTTCTAGCCTGCGGCAGGCTTCTAGCCTGCTCCACGTTCATGAATCAAATAGGATTGCTATAGCACTCAGAAGTGAGTTGAGTTTGTCTTGATTTTCTTACAATTCTACTAAATCAAAAAGATGAAAAGAATACTATTTTACGATGATGGCTCCGGCTTTGGCGGTCATAGTATTTCTGCTATAGATGCAGTTAAATACTTACTAGAAAATACCAACCTCAAGGTTGGATTTATGTTTTATCAAGGAAATCAAAGACTTTACGATCGCTTAACTTTACTAGTGCGAGAATTTAAGTACCTCGAACTTTATCCAATAGAGTTCAAAGCAGCAAGATTTAGAAACTTAGGAGCATTATTATCGTTTCCCGTAGTTGCTAAAATTGCTCAAACTATTTCTATTATCAAACCCGATGTAGTCATTGTCGTTCAAGGCACGATCGAACTTAGTTCCCTCGGTTTGCTAGCAGCGAAAAAAGCTAACCTTAAAGCAATTAGCTTTATCCCGCTAACACAATCTTTATCGTTAATGCAAGGCAAACTCTCTAAATTAAGAGATTTCATTAATTTGCATTTTTACAAATTGCCAGATGCATTTATTACGACTAGCGCTCAGGCTAAATATAACTTAGTTCAGCAGGGAGTTAAATCAAAAATTTCTGTAGTATATTACGGTCCCGACTTAAGAGTATGGCATCGACAGGAGCGAAACATATCTCGGCAAAAATACGGCATAGATAACAGCGATTATGTAGTGGCTCTAGTTGCTAGAATCGAACTCAAACACAAAGGTCATGACTTTCTCATTACCTCAATGGCAAAATATGCCAGTAAGCTAGAAAATATCAAATTACTAGTCGTAGGTGATGGCTCAGATGAAGAGAAGTTACAAAAACTCATTCAAACTTCTGGTTTAAGCGAAAGAGTCAAAATTATTCCTTGGGGAAATGACTTATCATATATCTACTCTGCCATAGACATGCTCGTCATTCCCTCTCGACTAGAAGGATTACCATTAGTCATGTTAGAAGCAATGTACTATGGTTTGCCAATAGTTGCTTCTAGCATAGATGGAATGTTAGAAATTTTACCTCAAGAATGGTTATTTAAATTTGGTGACAGTGAAGCTGCTATAGAGACTTTACTGCGAGTTAAAAATAGCGACAATACAGAGTATTTGTTAAATCATAAAAAACGAATTATGACAGAATTCAATCTCGACGAATTTGGCAAAAACTTCTACAAAACTCTTTGTGAAGCACAGATAGAGACCAAGGATTAAAAAACCACAGTAGAGACGTTACATGTAACGTCTCTACACTGACAACTGAATATCAGCCAGTCGTTTCAGCATAGCCTTGGATATTTTCTGGTTCAAATCGACGTAGTACGCTCGTTGCTTGTCGAAGTGTGCCATCCGTGCCTTTAACAACAATTAAATACTTACCTGCATTGAGACGGTTGCGATACGGCAAAGCATCGCCACTACCAAACACCAAACCAGCGCCACCACCAGCAAATAGGCTCCCCATACCACCAGCCACAGCACCTAGTAAACCACCAATGACATGATTGCCGATTTCACCCGCCCAAGCAAAGGTATCTAGACCAGACAGCACGCTGAAAGCAGCTCCAGAGGCAAAACCAAACGGTACGAGCCAGAAAGCCATCAGTTTTGCTTGCTTAGCAGCTTGCTCGTTGGGATCGATCAAGCCAAACTCATCTGCACTTTTGTATCCTCTACCAAGAATAGTAATGCGATCGGTAGGTATACCTTCTTTTTCTAAAGCTACAGAAGCTGCTTCTGCTTGAATGCGATCGGGTAACACGGCGATAAGGTAATTCATGGAAGTTGGGGACAAGGGGGACAAGGGGGACAAGGGGGGACAAGGGGGACAAGGGGGACAAGGAGGACAAGGAGAATTTAGAATAAATTTCTTCCCTGCTCCCTACTCCCTACTCCCTGCTCCCTGTTAACTGTTAAAATATCGTACTGCGGCAGCGAATTACCGAAAGCACAACTTAACCTAACTAAAGGCAACCCTTGAGCTGAGAGTAACGCGCTACTGGAATCACCCCTGGTCTTGTGTATCGCTGCTGTCGCTCAAAGCGAGTAGATAAACAAATTACTCACACGAGCAGACAGTTCACTTATCATTAATAGTGCCTTTTTCCCACTGGATTCCTATCGTTAATCATGGCTAAAGTTCTCGTATCTGACCCAATCGACCAGGCAGGAATTGATATTCTTTCCCAAGTTGCTACTGTTGACGTAAAAATCGGTCTAACACCAGAGCAGTTTGTACAGGCGATCCCAGAGTATGATGCGTTGATGATTCGCTCTGGTAGTCGCATTACTAAAGAAATTATCGAAGCTGGGCATCAACTGAAAATTATCGGTCGTGCTGGTGTGGGCGTAGATAATGTAGACGTACCTGCTGCCACCCGCCAAGGAATTGTCGTCGTCAATTCTCCCGAAGGAAATACGATCGCCGCTGCCGAACACGCGATCGCGATGATGCTGGCATTATCGCGTTACATTCCCGATGCAAACGCTTCTGTCAAACGCGGTGAGTGGGATCGCAAAACCTTTGTGGGGGCAGAAGTCTACAAAAAAACCCTTGGCGTGGTGGGTTTAGGAAAGATTGGTTCCCACGTTGCTACGGCGGCTAAAGCGATGGGAATGAAGTTACTCGCCTACGACCCATTTATTTCTACCGAACGAGCCGAACAGTTAGGTTGCCGCTTAGTCGAGGTAGACATCCTACTACAAGAAGCCGATTACATTACGCTGCACATCCCCAAAACCCCAGAAACAACACATTTAATTAACGCCGAGGCACTGGCTAAAATGAAACCCAATGCTAGGATTATCAACTGTGCTAGGGGTGGCATTATCGATGAAGCGGCGCTAGCAGAAGCACTTAAGGCGGGTAAAATCGCAGGCGCGGCTTTGGATGTCTTCGAGGAAGAACCCTTGAAGGAATCGCCGCTAAGAGCATTAGGAAAAGAAATTATCCTCACCCCTCACCTCGGCGCTTCGACCACAGAAGCACAAGTCAACGTAGCGATCGACGTAGCAGAGCAAATCCGCGATGTCTTGCTAGGCTTACCAGCCCGTTCTGCCGTCAATATCCCTGGACTCAGCCCCGATATTTTGGAAGAACTCAGACCGTACATGCAACTTGCCGAGACTCTGGGTAATTTAGTCGGTCAGCTGGCTGGGGGACGAGTCGATCTACTCAATGTCAAACTGCAAGGGGAACTTGCTACTAATAAGAGCCAACCATTGGTTGTTGCTGCCCTGAAAGGATTGCTTTCTCAAGCACTGCGAGAAAGAGTCAATTACGTCAATGCCAGCGTCGAAGCCAAAGAACGGGGTATTCGGATTATTGAAACGCGAGATGCTGCCATTCGGGATTATGCAGGTTCCTTGCACTTATCAGCCAAGGGTTCGATGGGCGAACATTCGGTGACGGGGGCGCTATTAGGTGATGGCGAAATTCGCATTACCAACATTGACGAATTCCCGATCAACATTCCTCCCAGTTCGCACATGCTATTCACGCTCCACCGAGATATGCCAGGAATTATTGGTAAACTCGGTTCCCTGCTGGGTAGCTTTAACGTCAACATTGCCAGTATGCAAGTCGGACGCAAAATCGTGCGCGGCGATGCGGTAATGGTACTGAGTTTAGACGACCCCCTGCCCGATGGGATTTTGACTGAAATCACCAAAGTTGCAGGCATTCGCGATGCGTATACAGTAACTTTATAGCAATTAGCGATTAGCAACTAGTTGCTAATCGCTAATTGCTAACCGCTAACTATGGCAAATCACTGGTGGGAAATTCAAATTGTGTGCGATCTAGACCTAGAAGAGACGATCTTCTGGCGACTAGAGGATTTTGGCTGTCGTGGGATGGCAAGCGAACGGCAGAAGAATGATGGTAATGTTTGTTTGGTGAAAGCATATTTGCCACAAGAACAAGTAAAGTTACTTGACTTAGCTGCCCTTTCGCTGTGGTTGCGACAGGATGCCTTGCTGGTAGGATTAGAGCTGCCCAAAATGCAGTGGCATTTAATCGATGAAGAAGACTGGGCAAGCAGTTGGAAACAGTACTGGCAACCGCAGGAAGTGGGCGATCGCATTTTAATTTATCCTGCTTGGCTACCAGTGCCAGAAAAATCTGAAAGACTTTTGCTAAGGCTAGATCCTGGAACTGCTTTTGGTACGGGTAACCATGCCACAACGCAGTTATGTTTAGAAGCCTTAGAAATGCGCTTGGACGATCTTGCCAATTCCAGTCGAGAAGACTTAGTTATTGCAGATATTGGCTGTGGCTCTGGTATTCTCTCAATTGCAGCAATTTTACTTGGTGCTAGCCGAGTTTATGCTGTAGATACAGATATCATGGCAGTCAACGCCACCCACAGCAATCGACAACTCAATCAAATTTCTGCCGATCGCATAATTGTAGGACAGGGTAGCGTCAACACGCTGCCTCAAATGACCCAAGCATCTTTCGACGGCATTGCGTGCAATATCCTAGCAGATGTCATCATTCAATTAATTCCCCAAATTACTTCTGTTTCTAAACCCTCAACTTGGGGCATTCTCAGCGGCATTTTAATCGACCAAGCCCAATCGGTAGCCGATACTTTAGAACATTATGGCTGGACTGTAGCAACTCTTTGGCGACGCAAAGAATGGTGTTGTTTTAATGTGAGACGGTCTTAAATGACCAATGACAAAAGGGCAATTCCTGCCCTATTTATTGTTTATTTTCTCTCAGGGTTTACAGCGCTGCTTTATCAGGTAGTGTGGCAGCGAATGCTGGGATTGTTTTCTGGATCTGATGTGCGATCGGTAACGATTGTGGTTGCCTCCTATTTGTTAGGACTGGGTGTAGGTGGCTGGCTGGGTGGCTGGATTAGCGATCGCCTCAGTAACCGTCAGGCAGTACAAATCTATAGTTGTTGCAATTTTGGAATTGCTATTTTTGCTGTTTGCAGCCGCTTTTTATTTTACGACTTGCTGTTTCTGCAAGGAAAATCTTTGGCACAATCTCCAGCAATGATGTTGGCGATCGTGTTTGTTAGTTTATTAATTCCTACTACCTTGATGGGCGTGTCGCTGCCTCTAGTAACGAAAGCAACTAGCCGTCATGCAAAGGGTGCAGCAGCTCGAATTGGTCTGCTATACGGTTTAAATACGCTCGGATCGGGGCTGGGAACGCTCGTTTCTGGTTGGTATATTATCGGTACTTTTGGATATGAAAAAACAGTTTATTTCGGTGCAATTCTAAGTACTGTAGTGGGAATTATTGCCTGGTCTATTTCTCGTCAGTTTCAGCCTAGCTACCCTGTATTAGTTGCATCAAATACGGCAAATGGAGCGCTGCGATCGCGTTCTCTATGGCAGTGGTGTTTTTTGGTCTTTCTTTCCGGTTTTGCAGCAATTTCTTTAGAGATTATTTGGTTTCGGGTTTTAGATACAGTATTGCAATCGATCGCCTATACATACGCTCATCTTCTCGCGTTTATTCTGATTGGTAATGCCTTAGGAAGTATTGCAGGATCGACAACAATTCGATTCATTCGTCAACCTCAAAAAGTCTTTTTTGCGATTCAAGCTGGTATAGCTGCTTATGCGCTAATTTCTATCTGGCTGATTAGCATTTACTACCAATCTCATCCGACAGATTTACGTACAGATATCGGCTACATTGACTTAAATAATATTACTTCTATTGTCATCTTGAGATATGTAGTCATACCTTCGGTTATGCTCGTATTGCCAAATTTCTTACTGGGTTTTTATTTTCCCTTAGTACAGAAAGCCGTACAAACAAAAGATAGCCAAATTGGACAGCGAGTCGGTTTCATTCAAGTCGCAAATATCTTAGGCAATACTACAGGTAGCCTGCTGACGGGATTGGTGCTGTTGGATAAGTTCGGTACGGCGGGTTCCTTGCGATTCATTGCGTGGTTGGGACTGGGATTTGCCCTGCTATGTTTCAATCTGAGGAGAGATAAGCTTACGAGTATGCTGGCGATCGCCCTGGCTGTCATCATTGCTGTATTTCCCAATAATACCCGTCTCTGGGCTGCTCTACATGGCATTCCAGCCACACAATATTTCCTAGCTGCTGAAGATTCAACAGGTGTAGCCGCCGTCACAGAGGTAAACGGACAAGGGACTTTACTCGCCAGCGGACAAGCGCAAGCCAGTTTCCCTTACATGCAAGTTCACGCCCTCCTGGGCAGTTTACCCGCACTGATTCATCCCCATCCCGCCCAAGTCATAATTATCGGACTGGGTTCGGGGGGGACAGCTCATACAGCAGGAGTAAACCCTGCAACCCGGCAAATTAAAGTCGTAGAGTTACTTGGAGCTGAGTTGACAGTTTTGCGTCAATATGCTCAAACTCCTAACGGTCAGCCGCTCAAATACTTATTTGAAGACCCGCGTTATAAATTTATTGTCGGTGACGGACGGCAAGAGCTGGAACTATCCCAACAAAAATTTGACATCATTGAAGCCGATGCGATCTATCCCTGGCGATCGCGAGCTGGTATGCTCTACTCGCAAGAGTTTTTTCAAGCCGTGCGATCGCACCTCGCCCCAGGTGGTATGTTTGTGGAATGGAACGTAGGTTTAGGCACAGCGCAGACGTTCCGCAGCGTATTCCCTAACGTAATTCAGTTAAGCATGAGCGGCGATTTACACGTTTTAATTGGCAGCGATCGCCCCGTTGACTTCAATCGACAACGGCTATTAAATAAACTAGAGGACGCATCTGTATTGAATTTTTTAGCAAAAGCAAGCGTCAATGTCGAAGCAATTCGTCAAGATGTCAAAACTGCCCAGGTCAATTTCTACTCCCACGCCAAAGACGGTCAACCTCAACCCGTAAATACAGACTTGTTCCCGCGATCGGAATATTATTTGAATCAGGGGTAATGGGTAGTTGGTAGTTGGTAGTTGGTGGTTGCTTCCTCAACTTCCTCAGCTCACTGGTGACTGGTCACTGTCTCTGGCGTTTTACTGTCGATATATTCGCGCCAGCGCTTGATTTTACCTGCGACAAAATCGGCAATAATCGCATCGTCTGCACGGTTGCGACGACCTGACGCTTTTTCTGTATCTTCCCAATACCACTCTACGGCAGCGCGATCGCCTTCAATGATAATTTGGCGAATTTCAATTTTGACGTTTGAGGCATAAGTAGCAAAATCTGCTGCTGCTTTGCGGATGGCATCTTTACCTACCCATTTTTGTCCTGGGACGATCAGTTCTCCGTCAGGAGTGAATAAAGCGGCGAAAGCATCTGCATCTCCATTGACCCAGCTATCTCTCGCTTGACGAACGATTGTGCGGATCTGTTCTGGAGATGTAGTTTTTCTCCCTGCTGGGCTGGAATTACTGACATTCATCTGTGTGGGTATACCTGCAAATACTTCGATGCTAATTAAAACAATAGCAATTCCAACCAGAACCGCAATTCCTTTGGAAAGCTTTGCTAACGCTACCCTGTACGATTTAATTTTCACCTGATGTAAGTCGATCTTCATTTATCGAACCATCGAATCCCAGATTGTTTTCGTATCCGCAAACATTTGGAAGCGGCACACCTTGCTATCAACTAGATCGTATACGTGCGCAGCAACTGCACGCAGCGATTTTTGCGTCTCCCGATGGCGACCTACATATGCTCCAATGACAACTACAGAATTTTCTGCATCAAGATAGCGATCGATCTGAAATGAAAACATCTCCCAACGCTCGTTATTGGATTTAAAAACTCCTGCGATGACTGCTTCTGCACCTTGATACGTCTTACCTTGCGGAAATCTATCATTCTGTATCCATGTAAGGTCAGCAGTACAAATTTGCTGAAAAGCATCGTAATCTTTCTCGCGAAAAGCTCTGTATAGCTCTTGAATAACTTCAAGATTTGTCATCGATCGCCTTTTTTCGTACTGTCCAATCTCAATTTAACTCTTGAGAAGGAGAGAGTGCGCGATCGCCACAGTATCGCCCATATAGCAGAGAACAACACTAGGGTAAAAATGTCAACCTGGTAAGTAGATACAGAGAATTAATTTTTGTTTTGTATCTAAGTCAACAATCTCCCGCAAAATGGTAAAGGTAGCTAGTTGAAAAAACGCCCCCAGCAGATATCCCCAGAAAACACTCTAAGTTAGGAGTAGATGAGAAATGCTTGCATACATCCTTGCGTTAGCTGTTGCTATTGGTAGTCTTGGCATCTACCTAGCCGCCTTTTTCTTTCCAGAAATTGGTCGCAAAAACGATATCTATTGGAGCGGCGTAGGGTTGTTCTATGCTTTAGTCTTATGGGTATGTGCCAAGCAGATTACAGGAGGACTCCTATTAGGTCAAGTCGCTGGAGTCGTGTTACTGGGTTGGTATGCGTTCCAAACTCTACAGTTACGCCGCCAACTCACTCCTCAACAACAACAAACAGCTGTACCGAGCGCAGCACAGGTAAAAAGCAACGTTCAAGAGCAAGTCACCAAAATCTCACCCCTACAAAAGCTGTCACAGTTTGGCAAGAAAGCAACGAGTAAAGCGACCGCAGCCAAAGAGCAGCTACAACCAAAAAGTGATGTCAAAAAGGTTCCGACACCGCCAGTAGAATCTACTCCCACTGTAGAAATTGTCGATCGTCGTACTTCTACAGCCCCAGAAACAACCGAGTCAGCGTCTACCTTTGAAGAAAAAATTGCTACAGAAGTGAAAGTGTCTCCCCCAGTCGAAATCGCTACAGAAGTAGAAGTGTCTCCTCCAGCCGAAAACGCTATTGTCGCTCCTGAATCTCAACCAAACCCAGACATTGCAGCAGCTACCCCAGTTGAAACCACGCAACCAGAAGAATCGACGACTACCGAAACTGAAACCGAGTTATCCTCACAGAGCGAAGTCACTGAATTACACCGTCCCGATCCCCCCAGTCCCGAATTAGTAGAAGCTGCAATTGAAGATGCAGAAGAAAAGCATCAACCAACTTCGCCACCTGAGACCGAGGAGAAGTCGTAAGTCGTAAGTACCTGTTTCCCAGCAATACTTTGTAACCATATATAGTCATGCACTCATGTATCGTATTTATGCATGTGTAGAATTTGACTCGATCGCATTTGCTGGGGAAGGGTAATGGTTGTCATAGCTGGGAAACATAAAAATTATTGCATGGTAGGCTGGACATCTGCTATAGCGATTTGTGGTGCGATCGCTAGCCTGGAAAATTTTGCTTCAGCTCAAGTTGTACCAGATAATACATTGGGAACAGAGGGTTCTATTGTTACATCTCAACCTGTCGATCCTACGGTTGATGTTATTTCTGGTGGAGCGACACGAGGCGATAATTTGTTCCACAGTTTCGACTCCTTTTCGGTTTTAACTGGACGCTCTGCTTACTTTAATAACGCCAATAATATTCAAAACATTTTCAGTCGCGTTACAGGTGGCTCCATTTCCAATATTGATGGGTTGCTCAGAGCTAATGGTGCTGCTAGTCTATTTCTGCTCAACCCCAATGGCATCATCTTCGGTACAAATGCCAGGTTAGATATAGGTGGTTCTTTTATCGCTAGTACGGCAAAAAGTCTAAAATTTGCAGATGACACGAGTTTCAGTGCTAGTGCGGAGCAAACCACGCCTTTGCTAACTATCAGCGTTCCGATTGGCTTGCAGTTTGGGACAAATGCAGGCAGGATTGTAAATCAAGCTAGGGCGATCGCGACTCAAGGTCAAGCGACTGGATTAACAGTAAAACCCAGTAAAACCCTAGCTTTAGTAGGTGGTGACGTGAGTTTAGATGGTGGAATCGTTCGCGCTCCCGATAGTCGCGTCGAGTTAGGTGGTTTGACAGCAGAGGGGACGGTAGGGCTGAATTTCAACAACAGCGAATTGCGTTTGAGTTTTCCCAAGGATACAGCCAGAGCAGATGTTTTGCTCAATAATGCCGCTAAAGTCGATGTGGCAGCTAATGGTGGAGGTAGTATTGCTGTGACTGCACGCGAGTTACAACTTTTAGGAGAAAGTTCCCTGGCTAACGGGATCGCCACCAGACAGGGAGTTGCTGGCGTGCGGGGCGGAGACATTGCGATCGATACAACAGGTGCAACAATAATTAGTCAATCTAGCAGCATTGTTAATGTCTTTGATAATGGCATTGGTGGTAGAGCTGGTAATGTCTATATCAAAGCTGGATCGCTGACAATCGATAATCTTGGCAGAGTCAGTGCTATACAGTTTAGAGATAATGCTGTAGATCGGGCAGCTTCAGGTGATATCTTTGTAGAAACTGCTGGTTCTGTCACTTTATCTGCTACTGATACAGGACTCAACAGCGCTTTTTCTACCCTCTCATTTGGCGATAGTGCCGGAAATATTACGGTAAAAGCCAATGGCTCGATTGATATATCTGATAGCGAGATTGTAGCAGCTAGCTTTAAGGCATCGGGTGGGACGATTTTACTACAAGCCAATGACTCCATTTCCATTACTGATAATAGTTTTATCGCTAGTAACGTGTTTGAAGGACGCGGCAATGGAGGAGATATTACGATTAAAGCAGGTGGTCCAATATCGATTGCAAATCTGAGCTGGATTGCCAGCCAATCTGGTGTAGGTGGAGAAAAACCACATCAAGGTAATGGTGGCAACTTTTACATTAAAGGCAAGTCTTTATCTATAACTGGGGGAGCGCAACTATCAACTAGGACATTTAGCTTTGGCAAAGCTGGTGACATTGAGATTGATACTACCGATTTTGTAGAAGTTTCCGGTAGATATCCTGTCATTTTTCCCGATACAGCAAATGATATTCGCTTGAAAGGTCGTGAATATTCTACCTTGCTAACCAGCACTGGAGCAGGGGCAAATGGTACGGGAGGTCAGATTAGCATTACCACTGGAACCTTACGAGTGTTTGATGGAGGTGCGATCAACGCCCAAAGCCTCAGTACGTTTAGGGGTGGTAATATTATTGTCAATGCTGATGTACTCGATCTCAATCGCGGTGGTCAAATACTGACAACGGCTTCCAATAGCGGTGATGCTGGCGATATCATTATTAATGCCAAAAACCGGATTGCGATCGCCTCTAGGAATCCCGATTACTTCAACTTCTTTAACCAAGTCAGCCAGCTAGAAGATTTTTCTGGTTCAGTTGGTCCCATTAGTCCGGCGAGTGGCATATTTGCCAATACCACCGAGCAGTCTACAGGACGAGGAGGTTCTTTACAAGTCACGACCAAAGAGTTGAGGATCGGAGATGGAGGGCAAATCTCAGTCAGCAGTCAGTCAGGTAATGCAGGTAATATCGCAGTCACCGCTGACTCCATGAGGGTAGAAGACGGCTCCCTCACGGCAACCACGCGATCGGGTAATGGTGGAAATATTACCTTGCAAATTGCAGACTTGCTCTTACTACGCCGCAACAGTTCTATTTCTGCTACCGCAGGTACGGCACAAGCTGGAGGAGATGGAGGCAATATCAATATAGACACGACGTTCTTAGTGGCACTGGAAAACAGCGAGATTGCTGCTAATGCTTTTGCAGGTCGTGGTGGTAATATCGAAATTAATGTCCGAGGGCTGTTTATCTCTCCCGACAGTCGGATCGCTGCAACGAGCGATCGCGGTATTGATGGCGTAGTGACAATAGACGATATAGATGTCGATCCCAGCCAAGGATTAGTTGTATTACCAGTAGAATTAGTCGATGCTTCTAACCAAATTGTGGCTGGTTGTGCTACTGGCAGCGAGAATCAATTCGTCGTCAATGGACGCGGCGGCTTACCACCTAACCCGAGAGAACGACTCAATGCTGAGACAGTCCTAACTGATTGGGCGATGCTGGAACCTGAAGCAGAGAGCCGCTCCAACACAATACCCGATCGCGTCGTAAATTCTGCCCCAACTCAAATTGTCCCAACTCAAATTGTCGAAGCGACTCAATGGGCATTCAACGAAAAAAATGAAGTTATATTGATGGCTGCATCTACAAATAAAATGCGATCGCCTGCATTAAACTGTAACGGAACTTATCCTGCCGCAGAAATACTTCTAAAATAGTTGAATAACCTTGTCCCTATTTTAGACAAAGCTGTGACAGAACTAGGAAGCTACAAAGATACCGTAAACCTGCCCAAAACCAAATTTGACATGCGGGCAAACGCCACCAAGCGCGAGCCAGAGATCCAAAAGTTTTGGGCAGAAAATCAAATTTACGATCGCCTGTCACAGCAAAATTCTGGCGAGATTTTTACTTTACACGATGGACCCCCCTACGCCAATGGTTCGTTACATATCGGTCATGCCCTGAATAAAATCCTCAAAGACATCATCAATCGCTATCAACTCCAACAAGGGCGTAAAGTTCGCTGCATTCACGGTTGGGACTGTCACGGATTGCCTATCGAACTCAAAGTCATCCAAAGCATGAAGCCGCAGGAACGCGCTTCGCTCACACCTTTAGAACTGCGCCACAAAGCACGGGACTTCGCCCTCAAAGCAATGCAAGAACAATGCGCCAGCCTCAAACGCTGGGGGGTAATCGGTGATTGGGAAAACTCCTATTTGACTCTCAAACCAAAATATGAAGCTGCCCAAATCGGCGTATTTGGGCAGATGGTCTTAAAAGGCTACGTTTATCGCGGCTTCAAACCCGTTTACTGGAGTCCCAGCTCGAAAACCGCCCTAGCCGAAGCAGAACTAGAGTATCCCGAAGGACACACCTCCCGCAGTCTCTATGCAGCTTTTCCGATGACTCACATCGAGCCATCAGTCTTCCCCAAACTCAAATCCTTCCTCCCCCATCTTTGGGTAGCCATCTGGACGACAACCCCTTGGACAATTCCAGCCAACTTAGCAGTTGCAGTCAACCCCGACTTAACTTATGCCGTGGTGGAAATGTCACGCAAAGACGCAGAGACGCAAAGCACCCTTAGCGCCTTCGCGTCTTTGCGTGACCAAAATCCACAATACCTCATTGTTGCGGCGGATTTAGTGGAGAGATTATCTGTAACACTTGGCGCTCAACTCACTGTCAAAGCTACATTCAAAGGCTACGAACTAGAACACTGCAAGTATCGCCATCCCTTGTGCGATCGCGAAAGCCCGATTGTCATTGGCGGCGACTACGTGACGACGGAATCCGGTACGGGACTCGTCCACACCGCACCAGGACACGGACAAGAAGATTATCAAGTGGGGATGCGCTATAATTTGCCGATCCTCTCTCCCGTCGATGCCGATGGTAACTTTACAGCAGAAGCCGGACAATTTGCCAAGCTTAACGTATTAGGGGAAGGTAACGCCGCAGTCGTTCAAGCTTTAGAACAAGCTGGTTCGCTGCTGAAGGAAGAACCATACGTCCACAAGTATCCCTACGATTGGCGGACGAAAAAACCCGTGATTTTGCGGGCAACTGAGCAATGGTTTGCGTCGGTAGAAGGATTTCGAGATGCAGCCCTGCAAGAGATCGCCCATGTCCGGTGGATTCCCGCTCAAGGAGAAAACCGCATCACCGCAATGGTAGCTGAGCGTTCTGACTGGTGTATCTCCCGCCAGCGCAGTTGGGGCGTACCAATTCCCGTATTTTACGACGAGGAAACCGGAGAACCGCTACTGAATGAAGAGACGATCGCGCGCGTCCAAAATATCTTTGCCGAAAAAGGCTCGGATGCTTGGTGGGAAATGTCGGTAGAAGAGTTGCTCCCAGAAAAGTATCGCGATAACGGGCGAAAATACCGTAAAGGTATTGATACGATGGATGTTTGGTTTGATTCTGGTTCCTCTTGGGCGGCTGTCCTTCAACAGCGACCGGAATTATCCTATCCAGCCGATCTGTATCTGGAAGGATCGGATCAGCATCGCGGTTGGTTCCAGTCTAGTTTGCTCACGAGCGTTGCGACCAACGGTCACGCACCTTACAAAACTGTTTTGACTCACGGGTATACCGTGGACGAGCAGGGACGTAAGATGAGCAAGTCTTTAGGAAATGGAGTCGATCCCACGGTAGTTATTGACGGTGGTAAAAATCAAAAAGAAGAACCGCCCTACGGTGCAGATGTGTTGCGGTTGTGGGTGTCTTCGGTAGATTATTCCGCCGACGTGCCGATCAGTAAAAATATCTTGAAGCAGTTAGCGGATGCGAGAAATAAAATTCGCAACACGGCTCGTTTCTTACTAGGAAATCTGCACGATTTCGATCCCAGCAAGGATGCAGTACCATACGAGCAGTTACCAGAATTGGATCGTTATATGCTGCACCGAATGACAGAAGTATTTAATGAGGTAACACAAGCTTTTGATAAATACCAATTCTTCCGTTTTTTCCAAACCGTGCAGAATTTCTGTGTCGTAGATTTATCGAGTTTCTATTTAGATATTGCCAAGGATCGGCTGTATATCAGTGCCGCTAATTCGTTTCGCCGTCGCAGTTGTCAAACAGTTTTGCAGATTGCCCTAGAAAACTTAGCCAAAGCGATCGCCCCTGTATTGTGTCACATGGCAGAGGATATCTGGCAATATCTCCCCTACCCCAAGTCGCATGAATCTGTATTTGAATCCGGCTGGGTGAAGTTAGAGGACAAATGGCAAAATTCAGAGCTGGCAGAATCTTGGGTTCAGTTGCGCCAACTCCGCACGGAAGTGAATAAGGTATTAGAACAAGCACGTACTGAAAAGGCGATCGGTTCTTCTCTCGAAGCAAAGGTACTATTATATGTCGCCGATGCTAATTTGCGACAACGCCTGCAATTTTTAAACCCCAGTACGGACGCACAGCCATCTACTCATTCCAACGGTGTTGATGAGTTACGCTATTTATTCATCACTTCTGGGGTAGAATTGCTCGATACTCCCGCAACCCTAACAGAATTGAAATATAATTTCCAATCTGAAGCTTTGGGAATTGGGGTCGCTAAGGCTGACGGGAAAAAATGCGATCGCTGTTGGAATTATTCTATACACGTCGGCGCATCTCAAGCACATCCGCTCTTGTGCGAACGATGTATTCCCGCTCTCGCAGGAGAATTCTGATTGTCGTTTAGTTAGCTGTCGTTAGTTATTGGCAAATTGCCAGTGACTAGCGATCGCTACATCATCAAATTTCATGAACCTTGAGATTTTACTAAGTAACACAATAGTATTTGCTTGAAAGCTAGCAAAGTAAATACTGGGATAGTTTGACCATATCGACTCGATAGTCTCAGTGGTTCTTGCAGCCACCGATACAACCACTCGCCACCACCAAAACGCAACCAATGGGGCGCTCTTTTTCGATCTCCTGCATAAACAGGAAATGCTCCCCCCAATCCGATCGTTACTGCTCGGATTTTACCTTGATGTTGCTGCATCCAATATTCCTGTTTCGGGCAACCTAAAGCGACCAAAACAATCCCAGCACCACTATGATGAATTTTTTCAACCAAAGCTTCATCTTCTGCGCGCGTCAGTGGATGAAACGGCAAAGGCTCCATACCAGCAATTTTCAAGTTAGGGAAATCCCGCGCCAAGCGCTCTCTCATTTTCTCTAAAACTGGTGTTTCAGAACCTAAGAAAAATATGCTCACGTTCTTCAAAGGAGCGAGTTTACATAAAGATAAAAGAATATCTATTCCCGCAACACGATTTTGGGTACGCGCTCCCAACAACTTCAACATCCAGACTAAAGGCATTCCATCAGGAGTCACAAGGTCTGCATTCTTCAAAACTTTGGCAAACTCTGGATGCCAGTAAGCTTCTACTAGCATATGAGTGTTAGCCACACAAACAAATTTACTAACTTTACTCGTTGCCCACTCTAAGATTAAGTTAATTTGAGATTCAAACGGTAAAGCACTAACAGGTGAATCGATCACGTCAAGTTTTTTATAAACTTTTAATACTCTAAATTCTAAATCTAGAGTCTCAAAGGATTGATTTTGAATTTGATGTTGTTCGCTAAATAATTCTCGATCATTTAGCGTGGATTGTCGTGTATTTTTCATTATTTCTCTGTTGCCAGCAATGTGGAACCTCAGCTAACAATCCTGGCTGTGCGTAATGTATAAAGCCATCTCCGCACGCACAAAAAATAGTCGAAATCGGCTGTTAATCTCTGACATAGTTTGCAGAATCAGGTTAAATGCCTCTCGCAAACTGATAGTATCTTACCGATTCATTTAAAATTTGTTCGATCTATTACTCAACCGAAACTTTAGCAGAATTGCTTTATTTTAAATAATCAAAGTCTTTTACAACTTATACTTATTAAAGTATCACTAAAGCTCTCTATTTTTACTCTTTCATAGCTTAATTTAACTGTATCTTAAGAAAATCAAATTAGATGCAAGCCTGCCATTTATTCTGATTATTTTACAAGCGTAATGTATGGTGCTTCCGAAGAAAAGATTGGCGAGTCCAATCTAAATACAATAATTTAAGTTTCAGGCGCGATCGAGCGCGAACAAGCGAGCGCCATATTTACGCTTTGATAGAAAGCTGAGTTTATTAGGCTGTCTTTGAATACCGCTAGCAACTGCACCTAAAACTGGTGTGGCAGAGAAATTTAACTGCTCTAATGCCTTGACTAAAGCGGAACAGTTTGTTTTACCCATACTTACAGTCAAAATGCTAGCATCCACATGCCTAGCTAAAAGATTTGCATCAGCAAAACCAATCAAGTGAGATGTATCGTATATCACTAAATCGAAAGTTTGTTGCAGTTGCTCTGCCAAGCTTTGCATTTGCGGTGATGAAAGCAGGATCGATGGATTCGGGGGAATTGAACCAGCAGTTAAGATAAACAAGTTATCCTTGGATATTTCTCTACTGTGCGCTGTAGCCTCGTGAAAAGCTCCATTATCCTCAGCTTCCTCAGAGCTATTACGCACTTGTTGGATCGCATACTGAAAGTTTAAACCTTCGGCGATCGCATTGCTCAGTCCTTGCGCGTTGGATAAATTTAACATTTTATGAATGGTGGGAGTCCGCAAATTTGCATCAACCAATAAAACTCTTTTACCCATTGCTGCTGCTGTTTGAGCTAAGTACAATGCAACTGTTGATTTACCATCTTCGGGAGCAGCTGAGACGATCGCTAGAGAACGAACAGTCCCATTAAAATCGAGAAAAGAAACGTTTGTGTAAAGAGAGCGGAAAGACTCCCAGAAATCAGAAACTTCAGTTTTTTGCGCCAGTCTACTATTGCGATCGAATTTTACGCTAGGAATTTCACCTAAAATTAGCAATTTAGTCTTATCTTTAATTTCTTCAGAGTTATAAAAAACGTTGTTAAGTTTATCTACAAGCAGAGCAACTCCAAAACTGACTAATAGACCTAAAGCTGTGCCTAGAACTAAATTACGCTGAACGGTAGGTGCGGTATTTTGAGGTTCGCTAGGAGGCGTGAGTATTTGCCAAGGTACTTGCTTTTGCGCAGCATCGATTCGTAGTGCTTCGCGCTTGGTTAAAAAGTGGTTTAAGTTATCGGAAGCAATTCTTAACTGCCGTTCTAAGTCATCTTTCTGACGAATAATTATCGGAAATTGTTTAGCTTGTTGTCTTAACAAGTTCTCGGACTTATTTAGGGTGTAGTCTTGCGCTTTTAAGGACTGAATTTGCTTAGCAGCATTAGTCAATTTTTGAATTTCTCTTAAACGAGCCGAACCGGGAGAGGCTGTGTCTATCAAGTCTGTCGTTCCATTTGGCAATCGATCTCCCAAGATTCGCCGTTCCTCTTTTCTGACAGCTTGCAGCAACTGCTGTTGTTGAGCTAATAGAGATTGAAATTCAGGACTATCTTCTTTATAACGAGACGATTTCGCCGCAATTTTAGTTTCTACATCTTGAAGTAAGTTGAACAGCTTCAGATAGTGAGGCGATTCGCTCAGTTCGGTAATTGCTGCCGCTGTATCCGGTTGCAATCGCAGTTTTTCGTACAGATTATTGTAAAAAGCTGTGCTACTAGATAACTGAGTCTGGATCTCCAGTCGCTTCTGTTCAATTCGATCGAGCTGATAAGAGAGATGTTGACCTTGAGTATCGGAATTAACAATACCATGTCGTTGCCGAAAACCTTGAAGGCGCTGTTGCAAGAATTCAACTTGCCGCTGCAATTGTGGTAGCTGAGATTCGACAAACTGAATTCCTAAATTAACATCTGTCTGACGTTCTTCTAGGCTGTATTTTAAGTAAGCCTCAGCTACCGTGTCCAAGACAAATTGAACTTTTTCAAAATTAGGATCTTTATAGCTAACTTCTAAAATATTTGTGTTGGGCAACAGCTTAATGTTCAATTGAGGCGTGCTGCTACCAGGGTAATATAATTGTAGTTTTTGGGTAATGGGAGACATCAACTTCGGACTTTGTAAAACCTTCAAAGTTGTCTCATCTAACCCCGGAGAATCCTTTTCTTCTTTCTCTTCCTCTTTAGAGGATACAACTTTATCTTCAGCAGTCACGGGTTCGGTTAACAGCTCGAACTTAGCGACATAGGTTGGAGTACCAGTCGCAGCTAGTAATACAGATACACTGGCAACTGCGGTTGTGCCGATCAGAATTGTTAGTATTCTGCGCCGAATCGCTCCTAGCAACCAACTGACATTCAATCCACCTTCATTAGTGTCGTCAGGTTGAGTCGTGTAGAGCTGAGGTTGAGGCTGAAGTTGCTGGCTGTAGGTCTGAGGAGGCAACTGTTGAGAGGAGCTAACATTTCTCATATGTAGACTCTGTTTATTTTTTAATAACGGGTCTTAGAAACTTACTCAAGTCTGAAGTCAGCCTGATACTCAACTGAATACACAGTCTACTCGCCACTTGTCTCCCTCTTTAGGGAGTTGAGTGCGTATACGACTAAAAACAAGTCCTTGCTACTCTCGATTGGGAGGGCATGTACAAATCTACCACCTAGTCTATAAGATTATCAATCCGTTTTAAACAAAATTTCGGTTTCTGGATCTCCTGTAAAGTACTTCACAGAAAGTTTACATTATCTTTATTTTTTCTTTATTGTATATCTATCACTACAGTGATTGAATGAACTTATACACAAATCTCTGCAATCCTTGCTACGGGATTTTGATGCAACCTACCAAAACGTCTACTCTATTTGATTAGTTTTTTAACTATTACAATATCTAGTTGGAGGAAACTGTTATCTGCTGAGGTAGCGGTAGCTTCTGCTGGTATCAAATCTAAATCGATGCGATACCAAACTAGGTAAGGGGATCTGAGCCGACCGATTCTTTGCGATCCAGTCAGACAAGGCTCTTGCAGTTCGTTGAAAATCGTGGGTGAGAGAGCTACTTAAGAAACATGTACGTAACAACTCGAAATTTATTTATACAATTTGGTCATCCTATCAGCCAGTCCTGGAAGCACTCACGGCGCTACCGGAGCCGGACATCCCTTAGATGGCAACTGCAATCTTTGCTTGCATTACCAGCACGTACAAGCAAATGCTCGGGGGGTTCAATTTTACTGGTTAGACTATAGAAACAGCATTTAAATTTAGAATAGCCGCTTGGCGATCGCGAACCGTTTTGGCGCTTTGTGTCACTTGCTTGGCGATCGTAAACCGTCTCTACACGACCTTACCTGAATTTGGTAAGCAAGTTAGCCTCCGTTTTTTTGCACTGAGCCAGGTATTGCTAGTTTCTCAAGCAATTTCCATCACAGCTCGATTGCCTCGTTTGCAGAATCAAACCGTACTGCCATTGTCGCATTAGCTACATCAGTGCCGTAAGGTTAACCAGTCTGTAATGGTGGCAAACGTGCAAATGACATAGTGCAAGTCTGCAACCATCTGACTCAAGGTGAAGAGATTGGCATGGCAACTTGCCGATATCTGCATAAGGTTTGAGCTGGGCTCGACCGCAGATGACGGATAGTCATTCGTTGAATGCAAGTTCATGCATATAGAGTCAAATGAAACTATTAGGTAGGCTGTTAGCTGTAAGCATATGCAGACGAGAAAACTAACTATACAAGCTGGTCGTACTGAGAGCCAGTATTGGCAAGATTTGTGGCGTTACCGAGAGCTATTCTACTTCTTGGCTTGGCGGGATATTCTCGTGCGCTACAAGCAAACAGCCATAGGCATTGCTTGGGCTTTGATTCGACCATTTTTCACAATGGTTGTATTTACAGTCGTGTTTGGCAACTTGGCAAAGCTGCCTTCAGAAGGCGCACCATACCCAATTTTGGTATTTGCAGCCATGTTACCTTGGCAGTTTTTTGCTAATTCCTTATCTGAGTCCAGTAATAGTTTAATCGTCAATACCAATTTAATTTCTAAAGTTTATTTTCCTCGCTTAATTGTACCCGCCAGTGCAGTGATTGTCAGCTTTGTAGATTTTATGATTTCAGGCATGATTCTACTAGCTTTGATGGCTTGGTACAGTTTTATTCCCGATTGGCGCATATTGACATTACCCTTATTTATTCTAATTGCCTTTGCTGCTGCTGTAGGAGGAGGGCTTTGGTTAGCGGCGCTGAACGTAGAATATCGGGATTTTCGCTATGTCGTGCCATTTATCGTTCAGTTTGGTCTGTATATCTCACCTGTAGGTTTTAGTAGCAAGATCGTCCCGGAACAATGGCGTTTACTCTACTCTTTGAACCCTATGGTAGGAGTGATTGATGGTTTCCGCTGGGCAATTTTAGGCGGTGAATCAAACATTTATCTCCCAGGATTCATTTTGTCAGTGGGAATTGTTATTTTGCTGGTCGCGAGCGGAGTTTGGTATTTCCGTAAAATGGAACGAACTTTCGCTGACATTATTTAAATTGGAATTTGCAATTTGAATTTGGCGATCGCCAAGCCAATATAGGTTGTATTATCAGAAATTGTATTATCAGGAGTTGAGTGCGTGTCCGAGCCACTTATTCGCATTGAGCAACTGGGAAAGAAATACATCATCAGTCACCAAAAAGAAAAACCTGCTGGTTTCTATCGCTATAAGACTTTAAGAGATGTCATCGGGAATAAGTTTCAAAGGCTTTCTAAAACATTTTTGCCACAAAATGGTAAACAAAATTTTCAATCTAATCTTGAAGAATTTTGGGCGCTCAAGGATGTTTTCTTTGAGATTAATCAAGGTGAAGCAGTTGGAATTATTGGACGCAATGGCGCAGGTAAATCGACACTCTTAAAACTTTTGAGCCGCATTACCGAACCTACCACTGGCAGCATAGAGATCGCCGGACGAGTCGCTAGTTTATTAGAAGTCGGTACTGGCTTTCATCCAGAACTCACTGGGCGAGAAAATATCTATCTGAACGGCTCCATTCTTGGCATGAGTCGAGCTGAAATTAAAAAGAAGTTCGATGAAATTGTTGATTTTGCTGAAGTCGAGAAGTTTTTAGATACCCCAGTCAAGCGCTACTCTTCTGGTATGTACGTGCGTCTTGCCTTTGCAGTAGCAGCTTACTTAGAACCAGATGTTTTGATTGTAGATGAAGTTTTAGCAGTAGGTGACTCAGCCTTTCAAAAGAAGTGTTTGGGAAAAATGAACGACGTGGCTACCAAAGAAGGACGAACAGTTTTGTTTGTCAGCCACAGTATGCAGGCGATCGCGCAATTAACTAAGCGATGCATCTTACTTTCAAAAGGGAACGTTCAATTTGATGGTGCTACTGACACGGCTGTACGGTTATATATTGCCGGACAAAAAATGGCTGACGAGCAACCAGCTTATTACCAAGCTCCTTTAGATAAGACTGGCAACTATCTAGCTTGGGTGAAAGTACATACTTCTGAGGAACAAGGAGTTCACTGCTGGGGAGAAGCAATTTCTTTTGAGTTTGCCTTACAAGTTACTCAACCGCATGAAAGTCTGTGCTTTTCCTTCCAGATAATGAATGAGTTTCAACAACCAGTATGTATTTTTTGGAATTTCGATCGGCAACTTCCCTTTCGTCGAGAAGCAGGATTGTTTATTCTCCGATGCGAGATCCCCAAATTCAGACTCTATATGGGCTTGTATACTCTAACAACATGGTTTTCAGAGCGACGAGGTAGTAATTTACTAGAAAATGTGAGAAATATTTGTCCGTTTGAAGTCACGATGCACGGGATCGAGCGGGAAGAGTACCCGTGGCAATCGGATGAGTGTGTTTACTTGGAAGATGCGATTTGGTACGCAGTTCCATCAGAAAAAGTTTTGACAGAAAAATTTAATTAATCGAATGGCAGTTTTCAGGTTTAATTATAGTTAAGACTAAAAAAAGATGGCAATAAATCATGATGTAGAACTAGGCGATCGCGTGAGTATTTTTCATCCACAATTAGTCAATCTTTATGGTTGCAAAATTGGTGCTGAAACCAAAATTGGTACTTTTGTAGAAATTCAAAAAAATGCGGTCGTTGGTGCTAGGTGTAAAGTATCATCGCATACTTTTATCTGCGAGGGTGTGGTTATAGAAGACGAAGTATTTATCGGTCATGGAGTTATGTTCACCAACGACCTTTACCCTCGTGCCACCAACGAAGATAGCAGCCTGCAAACCGAAGCTGACTGGTCTGTCATTGAAACCAGAGTAAAGCGTCGTGCTTCTATTGGCAGCAATGCCACTATCCTGCCAGGAGTCACAATTGGAGAAAATGCCATAGTTGGCGCTGGAGCAGTTGTAACTCGCGATGTTCCCGATCGCGCAACTGTAGTGGGAGTCCCCGCGCGGGTAGTCGGCAATATTGCCGATGGAGGCGAATTAATGAATAACGGCTCAAAAGCGAGTGTTTGAAATGACCGAACAATTCAATCTAGATGAATTTCTTATAGCTCAAGCTCAGACTGAGCAGACATTATTTACCACACAAACACCTAATATTCAAAATCTTAGCGACGGAGTTCCTTACGAACTGGGGATGAAATTCCGCAGTACAAGCGTTGGTCAGATAACTGCAATTCGATTTTGGAAAGCTGCAAGCGAGACTGGTAATCATACTGGCAAAATCTGGGCAGCAGGTGGTGGCACTCCATTGGCAACTGTGAGCTTCTCAAATGAGACAGCATCAGGATGGCAGCAGCAAGCTCTTAGCACACCGCTGAACATTCAAGCCAATACAACTTATGTGGTTTCTGTCAACATCAACAGCTTCTATGCTGCTTATAACGATGAATTGGCAAGCTCAATTGTCAACGGCGACCTTAGCTCAGTCGCTGACGGCAACAACGGAGTTTACAACGTAAGTCCAGGCGCTTTTCCCAGCAGTTCTTATCGCAACACCAACTATTACCGCGATGTAGTCTTCTCCGCTACCCCTGTTTCCACGATTTCTAAAGTCAGCGGTGATAATCAGAGTGGCGGAGTAGGGACAACCCTAGCTAACCCATTAGTCGTTCAAGTGAGAAACCCTGCTGGCAGCCCTCAATCAGGGGTGACTGTCAATTTTGCCGTAAGTGGTGGGGGTGGTTCCGTTTCACCTACCAGCGCCGTCACCAATGCCAACGGACAAGCAAGTACAACATTGACTTTAGGAACGACGGGTGGCGCAGCAAATACAGTTACTGCAACAGCCGATAATATAGGCAGCGTGACTTTTACTGCTTTTACCACCAGAGCCAATCCCACCAACCCCAACCCCATCTACCTAGAAAACCAAAAACCAGGTAATCCCGACTGGAGAATCCCCAACTCTAACTACGATACAAATGGTGAGATCTGTGGCTATGCTGGTGCAACCAGCGTCAATAAGGGCGGATCGCTGCCAATTAAAGTTTCTCTAGGATACAGTGCGCAATTCACTATTGACGTGTATCGCTTAGGTTACTACGAAGGTGCGGGAGCGCGATTAGTCGCTAGCAGTGGTGCGCTGAATGGAACTACGCAGCCTGCTTGTACCTTCGACAGTACGACCCGCCTGATCGAGTGTAACTGGGCAACTTCCTATACGCTGGCAATAGGTAATGATTGGACGAGCGGTTTGTATTTTGCGAAGCTGACCATCTTAGCAACTGGTAAACAGTCACAGATATGGTTCGTTGTCCGCGATGACAGCAGTACTTCTGACATCTTATTCCAGAGTAGCTTTACCACATATTTAGCTTATAGCACTTTTGGCGGTTACAGTTTATACACATATAACAGTATTGGCGGTCAAAAAGCACTGAAGGTTTCTTACGATCGCCCGTTTTCAGCCGCTAGTATCCGTCCCGAAGAAATGCACTCGATATTACGCTGGGAGCGTCATATGGTGCGATGGTTAGAGTCTCAGGGCTATAACGTCTCTTACGTCACGAACATGGACGTTCATGAAAACCCACAGCTATTGCGACAGCACAAAATATTTTTATCCGTCGGTCATGACGAATATTGGTCGCTAGAAGCGAGAAATGCTGTCGAACAAGCCAGGGACGCAGGAGTTAATTTAGCTTTCTTCTCAGCCAACACTTGCTATTGGCGAGTTCGGTTTGAAAATAGCCCCACTGGCGGAAACAACCGCATCATGGCGTGCTATAAGGATGTGACAGATCCCGTCGCACCTACGAACAAGTTCCGCAGCCAACAAAACAATCGACCTGAAAACGCTTTGATCGGTGTCATGTATACAGGCGATAATGGGGGGTTGTATTGGACTTACGATTACAATAACCCTTACTACGGCGGGTATGATTTTGTTGTCACCAATAGTAGCGATCCTTACTACGCCAACACCAACTTGAACAATGGAGACACGCTAAGTGGGTTAGTGGGTTATGAATGGGATGCAGCGATTAATAATGGTGCTGCCCCCAGCAATCTTGTCGTTTTGAGCGAATCAGCAGTTAACCCCAACGGTTCCTTTGATTCCGATCTCCCACCTGGAACTAATATCAATATTTCCAACGCAGCCCGTTACACTGCTGCCAGTGGCGCTAAGGTATTTGCGACTGGATCGGTTCATTGGATGTTTGGGTTGGATACTGATGGCGCTCGGGTCAACCGCGAAGATATACGCGCTAAGCAAATTGCTGTCAACGTACTAGCAGACTTGGGGGCTAAGCCTCAGTCTCCAGATGTCAACATAATTGTGCCTTAAGAATAACTTCGTATGAACTTGAGATTAAAACGCCGCCGATTCGGTCAGCTAGCGATCGCTAGTGCTGCTACAACCGTACTCTCCAATTTAGCAGCCAAAAAAACAGTTGCCCAAACACAACTCGTCATTTACGGCGTGCGCCTAACCCCTGCTAGCAGCAGCATCACAGAAGACTTAGTTGATGAGAAAGCAGCAAACAAAACCCCTGGAATGATTTTGCAATCCTTAGACCTTACCACAGGTCAAGAATCGTTATCTACTGAAATTGCCGAACAAGCCGTTCAAAATCAACAGGACGCAACTGAAACTGCAAGTAAAGCTTTTATCATCAAAAAGCAGAGCGAACGAATCACTGGTTTTACTGCCTTATCAGATGGGACATTTGTTGTTGCGGCTCTAGCATCGACTCGCAAGGGCGATTTAAATCGCTTCATCGTTTTCAGTCCAGATAGTAAGAAGTCCGCCACAAAAGGCTTGAAAGCTAAAAAAATCAAAAAGAACAATACAATTGAGAGCCTGCTCGCCATTCAACAAGACCAACTTCTAGGTATTGTTAGCCTTACCCAAGGTCAACCGCCTTTCGAGCTAGGATTAATTGACTCAAAATCAGGTCAAGTCGATTCTCGCTCCGATCTACCAAATTTACCTCCATTTAATCGGTACAGCAATCTCGCCCAATCCTCGGATGGCAACATTTACGGTACTAGTATCGATCCTGGTGGCAACCCAATTCTGGTGCAGTTCGATCTAACAAATAAGTCTCCGATCACTGGTAGAGGAAGAGTTATCAATTTAGTGGAACTGAGGTTTAACGGTCGTCCTTTATCAAATGACTTGGCATGTCTCGCCTTTTCTCCCTCCAATCAACTATTTGCACTTGCCGATCCCAATCTAGAAGGCAGTAATTCTTTATTTTCTGTCGATCTGCAAACCGGACAGATGCAATTTCTTAGAAAATTTGCCGTTGATAAGATTGCTTTTAGCAAAGTCTAAAAACTATTAGCTAACCGATCGATCGCTATCGTTTTTTAGTAATTGAAGTTTTGTAACCTTACTTCTACCGATCTACTCCTATGACAAATACTCGCGATCGCTTAACACAAAATGTCGATTCAAGTACTTACCCCGAGCAGGGAAATATTTGTACAGACAAGCAAAATTCGGCAATTCATACAATTAATATTGGTGTCATAGGCTATGGCTATTGGGGTCCCAATTTAGTCCGTACCTTTGCCGATCTCCCAGGAGCAAAGGTCGTAGCTGTGAGCGATTTTAAAATAGAAAGGCTAGCTAAAGTGCAATCGCGTTACCCAGCCGTGAAAGTAACGACAGATAGCCAAGACTTATTTGCAGATTCAAATATCGATGCGATCGCGATCGCGACCCCAGTTTCGACTCATTACGACTTAGCTTTGGCAGCTTTGCAGGCTGGCAAACACGTACTCGTCGAAAAACCCATGACTGTTAGCTCCGAACAAGCCATCAGGCTGATTGAGGAAGCTCAACGGCGAAATTTGGTATTGATGGTAGACCACACCTTTGTTTATACGGGTGCAGTCCGTAAGATGCAAGAACTCGTTGCCAGCAAAGCAATAGGCGACGTTTATTACTACGATTCTGTCCGGGTCAACTTGGGGCTGTTCCAGCACGATGTGAATGTGATTTGGGATTTGGCAGTCCACGACCTCTCAATTATGGACTACGTGTTACAAGCCAAGCCAACCGCTGTCTCGGCAACTGGCATGAGTCACATTCCTGGGGAACCAGAAAATATTGCTTACCTAACATTATTTTTTGATAATAGCGCGATCGCTCACATCCACGTGAATTGGCTAGCGCCAGTTAAAGTTCGTCGTACCTTGCTTGGGGGCAGTCAAAAAATGATCTGCTATGACGACTTGGAGCCAAGTGAAAAGATTAAGGTATACGACAAAGGAATTACAGTCAATGGCAGTCCTGAGAACGTTTACCAAATGTTAGTTGGCTATCGCACCGGAGATATGTGGTCGCCAAAGTTAGATATGACTGAAGCATTGCAAACCGAGGCATTACACTTTGTTGATTGCATCCAGCAAGGCAAACGTCCAATTACCGATGGGGAAGCAGGACTGCGGGTCGTCAGAATTCTAGAGGCTGCTACCCAGTCCATCAAGCAGCAAGGTCAATTAGTTGAACTAAGCGGAGTGGAGGTAGCAGTATGATCCCATTTGTAGACTTAAAAGCACAGTATTTGAGCATTAAAGACGAAATTGATGCTGCTGTTTTTAAAGCTTTAGAAAGTACGCAATTTGTGCTAGGGAGTGAGGTCGTCGCTTTAGAAGAAGAGTTCGCTCATTACTGTAATGCCGATTCTGGCATTGCTGTCAATACAGGCACTAGCGCTCTCCACCTAGCATTATTAGCCGCTGGAATTGGTGCGGGTGACGAAGTAATTACCGTGCCTTTTACTTTCGTTGCTACCACAGCCGCCATTTGTTACACCGGTGCTAAACCTGTCTTCGTCGATATCGATCCCGTGTCATACACGATGGACGTAACTCAGATTGAAGCAGCAATCACCGAGCGCACCAAAGCAATTCTACCAGTGCATCTGTACGGTCAACCAGCAGACATGGAACCGATTCTCGACATCGCTCGCCGTCACGGTCTAGTAGTGATTGAAGATGCAGCACAAGCACACAGAGCCGAGTACAAAGGACAGCGAGTTGGTAGTCTAGGCGACATCGGTTGTTTCAGCTTCTATCCGGGGAAGAACTTAGGGGCATGTGGTGAAGGTGGTATGGTCGTCACCAGCAATCCCGAGTACGAGCGCAAAATGCGGATGCTGCGCGATTGGGGACAAGAACAGAAATACCATCACCTGCTCAAAGGCTATAACTACCGCATGGATGGCATCCAGGGAGCGATCTTGCGGGTGAAGTTACGTCATTTAGACAAATGGACAGAGGCAAGAAGAACACACGCTGCTCAGTATGATAAGTTACTGGCAAGTTCGGAGGTGTCTACTCCTGTTGTCATGCCATATAGTTATCACGTTTACCACGTCTACGCCGTGCGATCGCCCCAACGAGATTGGTTGCAACAGATACTACACAAGCAGGGGATTCAAACAGGCATTCACTATCCGATTCCGGTACACCTACAACCAGCTTACGCCGAATTAGGGTATCGACCTGGGGATTTTCCCCACGCCGAACGAGCAGCGAGGGAAGTTCTTTCTTTACCCATGTATGCCGAACTTGCTCTCAACCAATTAGAAGTTGTAAGTGCTGTAGTACGCGAGAATCTTCCATGTATGAATTGGCAAAAAGTAGGGTAGTTGCAGCTACACACGGCTCCCAAGAGCTGAAACCAGACCCAGAGTTTGAAGTGGGGATGGCAAAACATTTGCGCCATCAGCACAGTAATGACCAATTACTCGAATTGTACAATCGCTTCACGATTGGCGAGGGTGATTTTGACTTGTTAATGCGACGAATTATTTGGCGTACAATGGCACGTCAATTCGGTCATGGCATTCGGATTGGTAGCGGTGTTGGCTTCAAACATTTAGAAACATTTGAGATTGGCGATCGCGTTTTCATTGGTTCGCAAAGTTACATTCAAGGACGCTTCGATGGCAAGTGCGCGATCGGTAACTACGTTTGGATCGGTCCGCAGAGTTACTTTGATGCGCGTGACTTGATAATTGAAGATTATGTGGGATGGGGACCAGGAGCAAAAGTACTTGGTTCAACTCATACCGCATTCCCCATTGATGTTCCAATTATTCAAACCGACCTGGAAATTAAATCGGTAAAAGTAGAAACAGGAGCTGATATAGGGATGAATGCCGTCATTCTTCCTGGGGTAACGATTGGTAAAGGTAGTATTGTTGGTGCTGGAGCCGTTGTCACCAAAGATGTACCACCATTTGCCGTCGTTGCTGGCGTTCCTGCTCGGTTTTTACGCTGGCGAGAAGGATATGAACCATTACAAAGCAATTAAAGCATATGCAAAATAAACGTGTATTAATTACAGGCGGTGCTGGGTTAGTTGGCTCCCACATTGCCGATTTGTTAGTTAAAGAAGAAGTTGCTGAAATTATAGTTTTGGATGATTTTACTCGCGGACAGCGCCAAAACTTAGCTCAAGCGCAAGAACGCGGACATTTAGTCATTGTCGAAGGTGACATCCGCGATCGCCAACTGCTTGCCGATATCATGCAAGGTGTGGATATCGTCTTCCACCAGGCAGCGATCCGCATCACTCAATGCGCTCAAGAACCGCGCCTAGCGATGGAAGTTCTAGCTAATGGAACTTTCAACGTCCTAGAAGCTGCGGTCAGTGCCGGAGTCAAAAAAGTAGTCGCCGCCTCCTCAGCTTCAATCTACGGCATGGCAGAGGAGTTCCCCACCACAGAAGCGCACCATCCCTACAACAACCGCACGATTTACGGTGCAGCCAAGACATTTAACGAAGGGCTGTTACGTAGCTTCCATGACATGTACGGATTGGACTACGTAGCCTTGCGTTACTTCAACGTCTATGGTCCCCGGATGGATATTTATGGCGTTTACACCGAAGTGCTGATCCGCTGGATGGAACGCATTAGCGCAGGTCAACCGCCACTGATTTTTGGTGATGGCAAGCAGACAATGGATTTCGTCTACATCGAAGATATCGCTAGAGCAAACATCTTGGCGGCTAAAGCCGATGTGACGGACGAAGTGTTTAACATTGCTAGCGGTCTAGAAAGCAGTTTGAACGATCTTGCCTACAGTTTGGCTAGAGTCATGGGGTCAGATTTACAGCCAGAATATGGTGCAGAACGCAAAGTCAACCCCGTACAGCGCCGACTAGCAGATGTCAGCAAAGCTAGAGATTTATTGGGTTTTGAGGCGCAAGTCTCTCTAGAAGAGGGGTTGCGTCAGCTTGTCAAATGGTGGCGCGAACAAAAGCTGGCAAAGGAAACAAGCAATGTCTGAGCAGATGCAGAATATTCCAATTGCCAAACCTTGGATGGGTGAAGCCGAGGCAGATGCCGCTAAGCGGGCGATTCTGTCCGGTTGGGTAACGCAAGGACCCGAAGTCGCCGCTTTCGAGCAGGAATTTGCAACTTATGTAGGGGCAAAGTCTGCTTGTGCGGTTTCTAATTGCACCACGGCATTGCATCTAGCTCTGTTAGCCGTAGGCGTGCAGCCTGGGGATGAGGTAATTACCGTCAGTCATTCTTATATTGCCACTGCGAATAGCATTCGCTATTGCGGCGCGATCCCCGTATTTGTCGATATCGAGCCGCACACTTACAACATTAATCCCACTTTAATCGAAGCAGTGGTGAGCGATCGCACCCGCGCGATTCTGGTCGTCCACCAAATGGGAATGCCTTGCGACCTCAAAGCGATTGTGGAGGTTGCGCGGCGCTACAATTTGCCAGTTATTGAAGATGCAGCCTGCGCCATTGGTAGTGAAATTCTCTGGGAAGGACAGTGGGAAAAAATCGGCAAACCCCACGGCGATATTGCCTGTTTTTCCTTCCATCCCCGCAAGGTAATTACGACTGGTGATGGTGGAATGCTAACCACCAGCAATCCTGAATGGGACAAACAGTTTCGTCTGTGGCGACAACACGGCATGAGCGTCCCCGATACTGTCCGCCACGGCGCGAAACAAGTGATTTTCGAGACTTACCCGATGTTGGGCTACAACTACCGGATGACCGACATTCAAGCGGCAGTAGGACGGGAACAGCTCAAACGCTTGCCGGAGATTGTCACACGTCGCCGCTACCTAGCACAGCGATACCACGAACAGCTCTCAGACGTGCCTGGATTAAAATTGCCCACCGAGCCAAATTGGGCAAAAAGTAACTGGCAGAGCTATTGCGTCCGCTTACCCCAGCAGTACGACCAGGTGCAAGTCATGCAAGCGATGTTGGATGCGGGAATTTCCACGCGACGGGGGATTATGTGCGCTCACCGCGAAGCGGCATATCAAATTGAGGCTTGGTCTTGTGGAAGCGATCGCCTCATCGAAAGCGAAGAAGCTACCGATCGCGCCATCATATTACCACTTTTCCACCAAATGACGGAGTCGGAACAAGATCGGGCGATCGCGGTTTTGAAAACTGTTTGTCTTTAAGTGTTGTGCTGAGTGCAATCTAGCAGGAGCAGATCGAGAGAAAGTATATGGAAACACTAGCTAACAAAACACTCAGCCTTTGGCAAGCAGAAGGTCGCCAGCTCATCCCACAAAACTTTGCGACATTTCGCAGCCTGATCTCGCAAGCAAAAGACTTAGCGCAGCAAGGCAACTACGAAGCAGCAGCGGTGTACGGGCAGATTGCAGCTAACTACGCTCAGTTGAACCATTGTGGTTTTTTCGTCAGCTCCGAACTAGAGCAGCTCCTTCTGACCATTGGACGCAAGGCAATCCCAATCGCTTTCGCTCCTCAAAAGGAGACTGCATTGCCCAAAACGGTGAAGCACGTACTTCACGTATCTACCCATCTTTCTGATATCGGCGGTATACCTAGACTCTTGCGGCGCTGGATTCAACAGGATACCGAGCGATCGCACTCAGTTGCTTTAACAAGGCAAGCACTGAACGAAATTCCTCAAACCCTGAAAGATGCTGTAGCCAATAGCCAGGGCAGGATTTACGTATTAAACGACCGTAATGGCGGAATTATCTCGCGTGCCAAGAGGCTACGCGAATGCGCCGCAACAGCAGATATCGTCGTGCTACATACCTGGGAGTACGATGTTGTACCAACAATTGCATTTGCTAATAAAGCACAATCTCCCGCAATTGTCTATACAAATCACGGCGACCATTGGTTTTGGGTAGGAGCTGCTGTCAGTGACGCGATCGCGAATCTTCGCGAGTCGGGAATGCATTTATCTCAACAGCGCCGAGGGATTGAGGCAAAGCGTAACCTGCTGCTTGCGACGATTTTAGAACCAGCTTGTAGAAAACTGTCGCGATCGCAAGCCAAGCAACAACTTGGAATTGACGAAAACAGTATCATGCTGCTCTCCATTGCCAGAGCAGTTAAATATAAAACGGTTGATGGCGTTAGTTTTGCTGATGCTCACGTTGAATTACTAAAGCGATACGATCGAGCGATCTTGGTTGCGATCGGTCCAGGTCATAGCGACGAAGATTGGTCGGCAGCGATCCAGCAAACCCAGGGAAGAATTCAAGTCTTGGGAGAAACTAAAGATACCGCTGTATTTTATCAAGCTGCCGACATCTATGTTGACTCATTTCCTTTCGTTTCCATTACATCCATACTAGAAGCTGGCAGCTACGGCGTACCCTCGGTGAGTCGCTACCCATACTCTTCCGATCTATGCGGCGTTCTTGGCTCTGATATGCCTGGTTTGACTGGTAATTTGATTCGAGTGCGGGATCTAGAAGAGTATACAGCAGTTTTGTCCCGCTTAGTTGAAGATGAAGAGTTTCGTCTATCGCTTGGGGAAGCCACCAGAAATAAAATAGCCGCAACTCATTGGGGTAGTCATTGGCAGAATGCTTTAAACGAGCTTTATTCTTATGTTGTAGCTCTACCTAAAAAAACTGCGACCTTAGATTTAGTGGATGAGATGTCTTTAGGTGAACCGGATATCTTCTTACCAAGCGTCAATCAAACCGATCTAAAAACAGTTATGCATTGGCATATGCCGCTAATGCCATTCAAACAACGGCTACAGTTGTGGCTCAACTTGGTCAAAAAATACGGTTTTCGTAATAATCATCTGAATTTTTTACTTCCAGAAAAATTGCGATCGCGCTATTACTTGTTGCGTCGAAACTACTCGCACTGGCATTTTTTACGAAGACGTTAATCAAATTTTTATCTTTACAAATTATATGCTTAAAAACTTACCACCAATTTATTTTTATATTCCTCCCAGCAAATTACCTGCTGGCAACTTACCACAAAACGCTCAGTCTTTCTGGCAGTGGCTATCTTTTCACCGTTCGATATCTCCGATGGCGGGTGGCGGTTGTATTTGGACATTGCAAACTTATCTTTATCTCAACGATCGTGGATTTCCTTGCCAATTAGTACAAACAATGCCTGATGAAGGAATTGTTTTATCTCATCGTGATTTTTTGGATGATTCTCTACAGCCAAGTCCAAAATTACTGATTGTTTGCTTAAGAGCAGATGTGGATCGGCATCCTTACGCACAACTGCATGTCGTACAAAATCCGTACCAAGCAATACCCAGAAGATTTTTGACACTTTGGGAAAGTTACTTTATTCCTCACTGGACGCAATCTTCTCTGATTCCTCGCGATCCTCAGCGTGGGGATACTTTTGAAAATGTTGCGTTTATTGGAAATGAAACAAATTTAGTTTCTGAATTTCGCGGTCAGTTTTGGCACGAGCAACTAGACGCTTTAGGCTTGCGGTTTCAGAAGAAACTCCTTCACGATTCCTGGCATGACTACAGCGATATTGATGTCGTCTTGGCTGTCAGAGAATTTGGTCGTAAAAATTATTTTAGAGGCAAGCCTGCATCAAAATTATATAATGCATGGCACGCTGGCGTGCCAGCAATCTTAGGATATGAATCTGCCTTTCGAGCTGAGCGCAAAAGCGATCTCGATTATCTAGAAGCAACTTCTTTAACAGAGGTGATTTCATCGCTCAAGCGCCTTCGAGATAACAAGGAAATGCGTCGCGCTATGGTTGAAAACGGGTGGATACGGGCTAAAGAAACACAATCGGAGCAAATGGTGGCAAAATGGCAAACTTTTTTGATCGATAGTGCAATTCCAGCCTATAAAAATTGGTGTTCGATGTCGCCTTGGCAACAGCAAGTCTTTTTTAATACACGTCGTTCTTTCCTTTCATTCCGTCCGAGTTACTACTTTCTAAAGTCACAGGTATTCAACTTTGTAGAAAAAACTGTTCGCGGGAAAAGTAGCTTAACGATCTCAGGTCGCAGACAGTAATTTTTACTTGAGTTTTGTATTTGTAAAATAACAAAAATACAAAAATATTACTTTTTAAAGTCTAAAGATTATACAAAACATGAAGATAGCATACACAACCACTTATAATGCTCGCTCTTTAGGTACGCAAGGCTGTAATGAATGGTCGGGAACAGGTTATTACATAGCTCAGTCACTCAAGCACCAGGTCGCCAGCGACATAGAGTATATTGGTTCTCTAAAAAATCAATTGACGTTGAAAGCTAGGCTAAAATTGAAGCGGCACTATCACGAGCTTTTTCACAAAACTTATATCAAAACTACGGAACCAATACTTCTTAAGAATTACGCCAATCAGGTTGCTAAAAAACTAGCTCAAAGTGATGCAAATATTATATTTAGTGCCACGGTAGATCCGATCGCATATCTTGAATGCCAACAGCCAATTATTTTCTGGGCAGATGCAACTTTTGCTAACTTAATAGATTTTTATCCCCAATATAGCAATCTATGTCAAGAGTCAATTAGCAACGGACATTTAATGGAAAAAACTGCTCTCCAGAAATCTAAACTAGCAATTTATTCATCTGAATGGGCAGCTCAAACCGCTATTGAATATTATCAAGCCGATCCAGCAAAAGTACAAGTTGTGCCTTTTGGAGCAAATATTGAAAGTAGTAAAACTCTTTACGAAGTTAAAGATTTAATTGAACTCAGACCCTTAAATCCATGTAAATTGCTATTTATTGGAGTTGATTGGTTCCGTAAGGGGGGAGATATTGCCCTTAAGGTTGCTCAGGAGTTAAATAACTTAGGTTTGAGTACAGAGCTAACAGTTATTGGCTCTCAACCTATTGTAGAAGGTTCTCTACCTAGTTTTGTTAAACCTTTGGGGTTTATTAGTAAATCTAGTCGCGAAGGTCAAGAGAAAATCCATCAACTTATTGGCGAATCTCACTTTCTAATTTTGCCCTCACTGGCAGATTGTTCGCCCATTGTTTTATGCGAAGCGAATTCACTAGGCGTACCTTGTCTGTCCACTAAAGTTGGTGGAATTCCGACAATTATTAGAACAGGTTTAAATGGTGCAACGTTTGACAAAGCAGCCGATATTTCGGAGTACTGTAAATATGTAATTCATCTATTTACTAACTATAACGAATACAAAGATTTGGCACTTTCTGCTTTTAATGAATATCAGACGCGACTTAACTGGAAGGTGGCTGGGCGAACCGTGAAAAAATTACTGGTGGACAACCTAAATTAGAACTGGAGATTTCAGGGGCTAATATGTTTACTTTTAAGAGTTATTTTTATGAAAAATAAACCATCAGTTAGCATCATCATCAATAACTATAACTACGATCGCTTCTTAGCAGAAGCAATTGATAGTGCCTTAAGCCAAACTTATCCTCATACTGAAGTCATTGTTGTCGATGACGGATCTACAGATAATTCTCGCAATATTATTGCTAGTTACGGCGAGCGTATCATTCCTATTCTGCAAGAAAATGGCAAACAAGCAGCCGCTTTTAATAGTGGATTTGCTATGAGTCAAGGCGAAATTATTATCTTCTTAGACTCTGACGATTATCTTTTGCCTCATACTGTCGAACGCATAGTTTCTATTTGGAAACCACATTTAGCTAAAGTACATTACCGCTTAAATGTAGTTGATACCTTTAGTCAATTTTTAGGATACTCCTGTCCGCAAGGTGCATTATTATCGACTGGCGAGGTATGGCGCAGATTACTAGAAGTTGGTGGTTATGATAGCACGCCTACTAGTGGCAACGCACTCAGTCGCAAAGCACTAGAACAAGTCTTCCCGATTCCTGATGAATATAAATTAACTGCTGATGATTACTTATCAATTTCAATTCCTTTTTATGGAGAAGTAGCAGCGATTGAAGAACCTTTAGGTGTGTACCGAATTCATAATAGCAATCAGTGGGCTTTAGCTACAGTAACAGGCGATCGCTTTCATAGATTTGTCCGACACGACTTACAAAACTATTCCCTGCTATTACAAAAAGCAAACGAATTAGGATATAAATTACCAAAAGATTTAGAACAACGAGCTATCGGACGGTTATGGTCGCGGATTATTTCCTTACGGTTAGATCCTCAAAATCATCCGATTCCCTTAGATCGACCTCTCTCACTCGTCTATCAGGGAATTCGTTCGCTTTGGAAATACTCGCACTTTAATTGGCAAAAACGATCGATCTACAGTCTCTGGTTTATTTGGGTGGGATTTATGCCTTTAGCTTTAGCAAAACCAGCGATTACTTGGTTATACGCGCCGCATTTTCGCCCCAAAGCGATCGCTTGGATAATTACAAAAATTCAGGCGCAGGCAAATCGGTCGAAGTTATCTAGTAGTAAAGCATAACTATTTATACATAATAAATATTATGAAAACAGTAGATTCTATTCATAGCAATAAAACAAAATTTAAAACCAACTCTTGTCTGCGAGTTCTTTTTGTCAGCCACGCTTATGTAGTAGGTGTGAATCAGGGGAAACTTCAGGCGATCGCAGAAATTGATGGAATTGAAGTCGGTTTATTGGCTCCTAATAACTGGAAAGCATTGGAATGGAATCGCCGACTTGAACTAGAAACACCGTACTCAAAAATTCAAATTTACAGCGCACCCGTGTTGTTTGCTGGTCGTGGCGGCGCTCATATTTACGCACCTTGGCGAGTTTGGCAAGTGCTGAACGATTTTCAACCTGACATAGTACAAGTCGAAGAAGAAGTTTTCTCAATGTGTGCGTTTGAGCTAGCAATTTGGACGCGAATAACAGGCAAGCAATTAGTTGTATTTGGGTGGGAAAATATGGATCGCAACCTACCTAGATTTCGCCGTTGGGTACGTCAATTTGTACTGAATTCAGCCAGCGCCATTATTGCAGGGAATCATGGAGGAGCCGATTTATTGCGTCATTGGGGATATACAAGAAAGATCGCAATTATGCCTCAGATGGGAGTAGACACGAATTTATTCGCGCCGCAATTATCCCAAGGCGATCGCCAAGAGTTTCATATCGGTTTTTTAGGACGATTTGTTGCGGGAAAAGGAATAGACATCTTATTTACCGCTGTTAGTCAACTGCGACAACGGGGTTTCAATTGTCGCGTCATCCTCTGCGGTTCTGGTACGAGTGAAGCAGATTTGCGTCAGGAAGCAGAAAAACAGCAGATTGCTGACTTGGTAATTTGGGAAAAAGCAGTAAGACATGAAGCAGCACCGATCGCAATTGCGCAATTTGACGTACTTGTACTTCCCTCACGCACAACTCCCACCTGGAAAGAACAGTTCGGTCATGTATTAATTGAAGCAATGGCAATGGGTGTACCTGTTATCGGCTCTAGCAGTGGCGAAATTCCACACGCGATCGGACGATCTGACTTGATATTTCCAGAAGAAGACGCAGACCGATTAGCAGCAATTTTAGAGCGGCTAATTTGCGACTCAAATTGGCGACAAGAAGTAAAAAATTACTGTTTGAACAGAGTGCAACAGCACTACTCGCACGAACGAATTGCAGCGCGATCGCTTCAACTATGGCAAACATTAAGGGAATGGGGAGTAAGGAATAGGGAGTGGGAAGAGATCGTCGATAACTGATAACTGATAACTGATAAGGGGTTTAAAAATGCGCGTCGCGATCGCACGAACAATGGCTGAATTTAGCATTGATGTCCATACCAACGGTTTAATTTCAGGACTCAAAGCTGTCCGTCCCGATTGGGAAATTATTGAATTAGCACCGCGTTCTTTCGATCGCAATAATTCTTCCTGGTTGCTGAGAGTGCAGAAATATTACGAACGTTTCTGGCGCTATCCTCGTAGAGTTAAACAACAAACAGCCGATATTTTTCATATTATCGAACCTTGTGATGCTCATCTCGTCTATTGGTTAAAACAGACTGGTCAACCTGCGATCGTTACTTGTCACGACCTGATTAACTTTTTCTACCGCGATAATCTTAAAGGTTCGGTACAATTACCACTAGTTAGTAGAAATGCTTGGATTTATGCAGTTAAAGGCATGAAATATGCCGATCGCATCATTGCTGTTTCTAGTGCAACCGCTAAAGATACAACTCAAATATTAAATATTGAGCCAGCGCGTATTAGTGTTATTCCTAACGCTGTTGAAGCCATATTTAGACCTCTATCTAAAGTAGAAGTTGAGTCATTTCGCGCTCGACAGGGAATTGACAAGGAAACATTTTGTCTTTTAAATGTTGGCGTAAATCATCCCCGTAAAAATATTTCTAATATTTTACAAGCAGTAGCATTTTTAGTTCAAAAAGGTTTGCCAATACAATTTTGGAAAGTAGGGTCGGATTTTAACACCGAGCAAAAAGAGTTTATCCAAAGTCATAACTTAACTAAATGGATTAAATATTTTGGAAAACCAGATAAATCGACCTTAATACAGTTATATAATGCTGCTAATGTTCTAATTGCTCCTTCATTACACGAAGGATTTGGAATCACTATTTTAGAAGCAATGGCTTGCGGTACTCCTGTCATTACTTCTAATGCCTCTGCTATGCCTGAAGTTGTTGGTGATGCTGGGATTTTAGTTAACCCAAACAATCCAATGGAAATTGCAGACGCAGTAATTTGTTTGCAAAAAGATCCAACGTACTACCAAGACCTTGTAAACAAAAGTTTGCATAGAGTTAAGTCATTTACTTGGGAGAGAACAGCAGAGCAAGTAGCTAAAGTTTATGAAGAATTACTAAGTACCAGAGCGTCCAGCGATCGAATTGTTTCTAGTAATTACTTAAAAATTACAACGGGGAGGAAGTAGTAAAATGATTGCAATGTCTACAAAAGATTTAGTTAGAAGAACATTACCCCCTTCGGCTGTTATTCACTTAATGGCTGCGATGCATTACCGTAAAGGTGAGCCTGAGTTAAAAATACTTAAATCGCTGGTCGATCGCCAGAAAAATAGTATTGACATTGGGGCAAACAAAGGAATTTATACTTATTTTCTAGCTCGGCTTTCGCGCCATGTCTTTGCTTACGAACCCAATCCAGAACTAGCAGAATTTATTCATAAATCGGGTCGTTCCAATGTGAGCGTCTACGCGATCGCTCTTTCCAATCGTTCGGGACAAGCAAATCTATCAATCCCACTTGTCGATAAATTTTTATATGACCAACTTGGAAGCTTAGAAGAAAAAGCTGTTCCTCAAGGTAGTAAAACATATCAAGTTCCATTAAAAACACTTGACGAGCAAGGTCATACAAACGTTGGCTTTATCAAAATTGATGTAGAAGGGCATGAAGCAGCTACAATTGATGGAGCCAAAAATTTATTGATAACTCAACGCCCAAATCTTTTGATTGAAATCGAACAAAAACATCATCCAGATTGCGATATTTCTGAGATATTTGCGAAGATTCTAGCTTTAGGTTACAAAGGTTTCTTCTTGCTAGATGGAGAGCTTAAGAGTTTAGATAACTTTTCTCTCAAAAAACACCAAAACATCGAGAATTATGCCGGGTTATCCTCTCTAGGAAAAACCTATATCTGCAACTTTATTTTCCAGCCTTCCCAAAGTTAGTTAACAAAAAATTTTATAACCTTACTCCCGCACCCGAACATGAAAATATTAATATCTGCATACTCCTGCGAACCAGGTATGGGTTCCGAGCCTGGTATCGGTTGGAATA